>NCET01000269.1 GCA_002280815.1 Flavobacteriales bacterium 32-34-25
CGTAAAAAACCCTAAACCCTTTGTCGTTTTCACCCATACTTCCTGGTGCAAAATCTGCAAAATGATGGAAAATTCGACTTTTAAAAACCCTGAAATCATCAAGGTTCTAAACACTGATTTTTACTTTATTTCATTAGACGCAGAAAGCAAAAAAGACATTTTTTTTAACAATCACAGCTTCAAATTCAAACCACAAGGTCCAAACACAGGAGTTCATGAACTCGCCTCAGCATTGGCAACTATCGATTCTGAAGTAATCTACCCCACGCTTACCATTTTAGAATCTGATTTTTCAATTGTTTTCCAAAAGCATTCGTTACTAAATGCGAAGGACTTACTTCTCATTCTCGAAAAAATAAAATAATTGGTTACTTTTGAGAAGAATTCGCTTCCCACCCTATGAAACACTTCGATTATATTTTTACCGGATCCGGATTAGCCGCTTTAATGACGGCGTATAAAATGGTACAATCCGGAAAATTTAAAGATAAAAGCATCTTGTTATTGGATGACAATTCGAAAAAAACAAATGACAGAACCTGGTGTTTTTGGGAAAAAGAAAATTCCGTTTGGGATTCTATCGTTTCAAAAAAATGGAATTCTGCGTTGTTTGCCAATGCGGATTTTAATCGAAATTTAGACTTACAACCGTATCAGTATTATAAAATTCAGGGATTGGATTTTTACAATTTTGTTTTCGAATTGCTTTCGAAACAAGAAAACATCACTTTCTTGAACGAAAAAGTAACGGATATAAACGAACTGGAAAATCACGTTTATGTCGCTTCCGAAAATAATCAATTTACTTGCAATCAGATATTCAATAGTATATTTAATAAAGCGGCATTAGTCCAACAAACAAAATTTCCTGTTTTACAACAGCATTTTATTGGCTGGAGCATAAAATCAGCAGAAGCAGTTTTCAATCCGGAACAGGCGGTTTTTATGGATTTTTCGGTTGAACAAAAGGGTAATACTAGATTCATGTATGTCTTGCCAGTTTCTAAAAACGAAGCGCTGTTAGAATACACGCTTTTCTCTGCAGAACTTTTGAAACAAGAAGAATACGAAAGCGAAATTGAAAATTACATTCGGAAACTAGGCATCAGCCAATATGAAATTATCGAAAAAGAACAAGGCAGCATCCCGATGACTTGCTATCCTTTCTGGAAAAAAAATAGCAAACGCGTACTCAACATTGGTACAGCAGGCGGATGGACAAAAGCCAGCACGGGTTATACTTTTAAAAATTCGGACAAGCAATCTTCCCGATTGATTGATTTTCTGCAAAAGGAAACCGATTTTAGAAAATTTCATCGCAAAACGAAATTTTGGTTCTACGACTTGCTCTTGTTGGATATTCTGGACCGACAAAACGAATTGGGTTCCCGCATTTTTTCTTCGATGTTTAAAAATGGAAATCCTGCTTTGATTTTTAAATTTCTGGACGAAGAAACCACTCTCTTCGAAGATATAAAAGTCATTCTAAAATGTCCTAAAATGCTTTTTATAAAAGCATTATTCAAATCGGGACGTTATTTGTAGTTTCGAAAATGACTATCAAACTATAACAAAACTTTATAATTCCCGTTAAAGAGTTCGGGAGATTCTTCGTAACTTTGCCTATTCAAAAATTACAAATTAAAATACAAAAGATATGTATCCACAAGAAATGGTAACTCCAATGCAAGCTGAATTAACTACAGCTGGTTTTCAAGATTTACACAGTGCTCAAGATGTTGAAAACGCTATCAAAGCCGAAGGAACAACATTAGTTGTTGTAAACTCTGTTTGTGGTTGTGCTGCAAGAAACGCACGTCCGGGAGCTAAAATGAGTTTAGAAGGTGCTAAAAAACCAGATCATTTAATCACTGTTTTTGCAGGAGTTGATAAAGAAGCAGTTGATGCTGCAAGACAACACATGTTTCCTTTTCCTCCATCATCGCCATCTATGGCTTTGTTCAAAAACGGAGAATTAGTTCACATGTTAGAGCGTCACCACATTGAAGGTCGTCCGGCTGAAATGATTGCTGAGAACTTGCAAGATGCTTACAACGAATATTGTTAATATTTAACAGCAAAGATCAATACGATTTTAACCGCAGATTCACAGATTTTTAATGTGAATTTGCGGTTTGTTTTTTTAAACCATTAAGAGATTAAGGGAATTTAGAATTGATATTTAACCGCTAAGATTTTACAAAAAGAATACAAAAATAAAAACACAGAATAACTCTTAACTAAACTTAATGCCTTAATGGTTTATTAAAAAAACCTTGCGACCTTTGCGTAAAACTTTGTGCCCTTTGCGGTTAAAAAACACTTCACGTGAAAAACAACATCAACTTTACCGTTATTGAAAACGGAACTCAAATTCCCATTACAACGCGTCATGGCAGCTATCCCAATCTCATGTATTTACTGAAAGAAGAATTACAGTTGGAAAGTTTTGGCGAATGTGGTGGTGTGGGTAGATGTGCTACCTGTGTGGTAAAAACAAGCGGAATTAAAGAAAATTCAGCACTAAAAGAACGCAATGAACCCGCCACCTTATCCAAATTAGGATTTGAAGAAGCAAACATCCGCCTTTCGTGCCAAATCTATATCACCACTGATTTGAATGATGCAGAGATTAGTCTTTTGGAAGTGTAATTACTCACAGACTAAGAAAAAATAACCGCAAATTCGCAAATTATTTTCAAGCCTTACTTAGTCTTTAAAAAAGAAATTTGCGAATTTGCGGTAAAATATAATAGTAATATTATCTTCTTTTTACATAATCCAATTGTTCATCCTGATCGATGATTTCAAATTCGGCATCTTTTTCCCAAATTTCCATCTCACAAGGTTTGCAGTTGAATTTCAATTTGTATTCCGTTTCGCCGTGTTTTAACGTTAGCGGTTCTTTTACTTTTTCTCCCATAGTATCACGCTGGAAACGGGCACATTTACCCAACTCGTATTTCACGCAATATTTGGTCGTCATCACACGTGCTTTTCCGGGATCCCATTGCAATTCAAATGCTTTTTCAATCTCGGTTACGCCGTGTCTTTTATAAAAAGCTCTGGCTAATTTATTCGAAACATTAAAAGTAAAATCTAATTTTTCGGTTGGATACGGAATATCATTTTTGGTAATTTGGAATTCTTCTCTGTGGTATTCGTTGATTCGAATATCAATCAATTGTTCCAAAGCAATTCTTCGTACTTCATTGACTTTCGAAATAGGTAAAAACCAATTCTGAGTAAATTCTACTTCAATATCGTCAACAATAAAAGGCGTATTTCCGGTTTTAACTAAGTTCTTAGTGATATTCGGAATAACCGATTCTTCGCTTTTTGCCAGTTCTTTTTCAGTAACCAAATTCGATACACTTCGGTGTCCGTCTTCATCCACCACTGTCAATTGGAAGCCTTCTTCTGTTTCCGAAAAACGCAGACTTACGCCAATTTTTCGAACCGCAGCGTTTTCTTTTTCTACAATTCGGTTAAATTCCGCATCCGAATTTCGATAAATAACCGTTCCTACAGCAATATTTTTGAAAGTATTTGGCACCACAATATCATTCACGATAATATTGATTTGGACTCCATCAGCAATGCCTTCTTCATTGATAAAAAACAAACCATCACCGTTATTCAGCTTATCATGATTTTCAATCACATAACCATTGGCTTTAATTTCGGTTATTTTACCAATGTACTGACCTTGCGATTTTGGACTTTCCCAGTTCCCTATTTTTTCCTTACGTTGGTTTACAAAATAATCGGTATACCCTCTATTGAAACTTCTGTCCATTTCCGGTTCGAAATTATAAAAAGTTCTTCCCGAAGAAGCTTTTTGGAAATTTTCATTATTTTCTAAAAAAGCATCCAGTTTCTTTCTTAAAAACGAAGTATTATTTTTTACGTAAACAATATCTTTTAAACGACCTTCGATTTTAAACGAAGTAATTCCTGCCTCAATCAAATTGGGCAATTGGTCACTTAAATCCAAATCTTTTATCGAAAGCAAATGACTTTCGGTCAATAAAGTGGTTCCGTTACCATCAATCAAGTTATATGGCAAACGACAGTTTTGCGCACAAGAACCACGATTAGCGCTGCGTTCTCCACCCGCGATACTCATGTAGCAATTACCGCTAAAAGACACGCAAAGCGCCCCGGAAAC
>NCET01000270.1 GCA_002280815.1 Flavobacteriales bacterium 32-34-25
TAGTTTTTGCTGGCCTTTTTCGCCAACTTCAGGAAGTATAATTTGTCGATTGTATCGCATAATTGCTACCGAATTAGAAAATTATTGTTTTTTAACCACCAGCAAATGGAGGCAATAAAGCAACAACATCATTGCTTATTAACATGTAATTATTTGTGTCTTGGACAATCTTTTGATTGACTGCAATGCTGTAAGATAGTGAACTTAAATCATATTTTTGATCTAATGCATCTACCAATTCCTGTAAAGAGGAATTAGAAAAAGGAATATTTTCTTCCTGCACTTTTATTTTCTCGGCTACAGCACCAAAATATTTTAGCTTTAACATTATTCGATTACATTTAGATTTTGAAAAATGAACTCATCATCGCTGTAAGCTTCTTTAGTAAAAACAGCAAGTTCAGAAGCGTGTTTTACCACCTCTCCAATCACAATAATTGCTGGCGAAGCCAATTTATGTTCGGCTACTAATTTACTGATAGAACTTACCGTTCCTATTACTTTTTTCTGCGTGTCTTTGGTTCCGTTTTGAATGATCGCCACTGGTAAATCATCGGTTCTATTGTTTTGATAAATAGATACAATTTCGTCCAGTTTATTCATTCCCATCAAAATCACCACCGTAGCAGATGATTGTGCTGCCAAACTAACATCCATAGATAATTTATGTGCCGAAGTAGTTCCGGTAATTACCCAAAAACTTTCGGAAATTCCGCGTTGTGTTAAACTGATTCCATTAGAAGCCGGAACTCCTAAAGCCGAAGATATTCCGGGAACGATTGCGGTTTGTAAACCATGTTGTTGAGCAAATTCAATTTCTTCACTTCCTCTACCAAAAACAAATGGATCTCCACCTTTCAATCGTACCACATGACCATGTTTTTTAGCCATAACCACAATCAATTCGTTAATTTGATCCTGAGTATAAGCATGACAACCAAAACGCTTCCCAACAAAAACAATCTCTGTTCCTGCAGCCGCATATTGCAATAAATCCTCATTTACTAATGCGTCATAAAGTATTGCATCCGCATCTCCTATGGCTTTTATGGCTTTTATGGTAATTAATTCCACATCACCAGGTCCAGCTCCTACAATTGTCAACTTTGGTATGTTAGTCTTTTTCATAATCTTCAATATTTGGTATTCAATTCTTTTAATTCGGCAAGCGAATTGACATTTCTAAATTGCTTGCTTCCTTCTCCCGCAACTTCTATTATTTGGTGATTCGCTTTCTCTAACAAGCGCATCATTTTTAAATCATTCTCATCAATAGCCTTTTTCAAAATCGGAATTATTTTTTTCGAATAAATCCCTATCAAAGGATGAATTTTATTAGCATCTGAAAAAACAGAAACTTCAAAATTCGCTGTATGTTTTTCAATCAATTCCGATAATAATTCGGTCGAAATTAAAGGAATATCACAACTTAATATCAAATTATTTTCTGAATTTGAATGAACCAAAGCCGAATAAATTCCGCCAACAGGTCCTTTGTCTAATTCAATATCCTTTATTTTTTTATAGGACAAATAATCGTAATCGGATGTATTTGTTACTAATTGTATTTCATTACTAATGGGCAAAACCGCTGCAATAATATGCTCGATGAAGGGCTTTCCCTGAAAAAGCACCAATCCTTTCTCTGATTGCATTCGGCTACTTTTGCCTCCACAAAGAATTGATATCGTTACTTTTTCCATTATCTAATCAATTAAAAGGCAAAACTACAACTTCCTGATTTGCCTTAACATGAGTAATATCATGTGGTACAACAATCAAACCATTTGCAACAGAAAAAGTATTTAACATTGCCGAACTTTGACTTTCTAAAACGGTTACTTTCTCATCTTCATACAAAGCTTTTAAAAATAAGGTTTTTCCAGATGTATTTTTAAAATCAGTATTTATTTTTCTTTTCATTTCTGGTAAATGTATTGCTTCAAATCCCATCAACTTTTTCAAAGCAGGAAAAGCATATACATAAAAACAAGTCAATGACGAAGCTGGATTTCCAGGTAAAGCAAAAACAATTTTATTTTCTTTTCGACCAAAAAACAAAGGTTTCCCCGGTTTTTGATTGATTTTATAAAATAACTCTTCTACTCCATTTTTCAACAAAGCTTCTTTAACATAATCATAATCACCAACTGAAATTCCGCCAGAAACTAACACTACATCAAAATTAGCCAGGCATCTTTCTACAGTACTAATTGTTTTTTTCAAACTATCTTTTACTTTAAAAACTGTGGTTTTATTAATTCCAATAGTTTTCAAAGCCGATTCTATCATTAGTGAATTACTCTCGTAAATTTTCCCTTTCGGCAATTTCTTTCCAGCAGCAACCAATTCGTTTCCGGTAACCAAAATAGCTACTTTGGGTTTTTCATATACTTTGATTTTCGTAATTCCTAAGCAAGCTAAAAAACCAATAGCCGCTGGAGTAATTACTGTATTTACATCAAAAACCAATTCGCCTTTTTTAATTTGTTCGCCTTTCTCCCGAACATTTGCACCAGCAACAGGCATTTTTTCTATTTGAAGCAAATTATCCGTTCTTGTCGTATGCTCTTGCATCACCACAGTATTAGTATCATCAGGAACAAAAGCACCTGTAAAAATGCGAACTGCTTGATTTTTTTGGATTTCATCATCTAAAAAATCTCCTGCCTGAGTTGTTTTTACCACTTCAAATTGAGTCAATTCACTGTGAGTAAAAGCGTATCCATCCATCGCCGACTGACGGTAAGGAGGCATATTGATTGGAGAATAAACAGCTTCAGCCAAAACATATCCAAGTGATTTACTCACCTTGATTTTTGTAATTGGCATCTTTGAACTATTCTCTGCAATTATATTTAAAGCCTCGGCTACTTGAATCATAAAAATCAATTTTTAAAACTAAGTATAAATACTTATGCAAATATACGTAATTTTGATTTGTATTGTTATAAATTAACGGTTTTAGATAGCGAAATGCAATAAATAAAATTTAGTCTCCATAAATTGCGAAAAAACAAATAATTCATTGTTTTTTGTTACGAATTCTTAAAGTCAAATCCTGAAATTTATTCTTTAACACGTAAATCTTGTATGAAAACGGTCTAAAAATTATTCCATTGGCAAAACTAAGGTCGATGTAATTTGTTCCAAAACTTCAAAAGCAGTTTCTGCCATTTTATTTCCTTTAGTGTCTACCAGAGGATTGATTTCACAAAATTCGATACAAATTACTTTTCGAGACATGATAATTTGATTGATCATAGCAATCACTTCATACTGATCAAAACCTTTTGAAACTGGAGTTCCTGTTCCGTTAGAAATCAAATCACAGTCTAGCGAATCCACATCAAAAGAAATATAAATCATATCACAATTAGCCAATTGGGTCAATGCTTTTTCGACACAAATTTCTAAACCTTTGTACCGAACTTCCTCAACACTAAAATTCTTAATACCCAATTCGGCTATTTGTTGGTCTTCGGCTTCTTCGGTATCACGAACACCAAAATAAATTAAATGTTCGGGATCAATCTTAGCCGCTTCAATTCCAATATGCTTCATTTCCTCCCAATGCTGTTGAGTTTCAGGAATCACTTCATTAATTTGGCATTTCAAATTATCCAAAGCTAAGGCTGCCGCCAATGGCATTCCGTGAATATTTCCCGACGGAGAAGTATAAGGCGAATGCAAATCGGCATGAGCGTCAATCCAAATCACACCTAAGGTTTTATGCGGATAAACGGCTTTAATTCCGCTTATAGTTCCCAATGCTGAAGAATGATCTCCCGATAAAACGATGGGTAAAAAGTCGGCTTCTAATGTTCGTTTAATGGTAAAAGAAACACGCGTACATTGCTCTAAAACAAATTCAATTCGCTTAGCAAAGGTATTTCGGTTTTTATCATAAATACTTTCGTTATGTGTTTTTACATCTTCAAAAGTAAATTGGTTAAAATACTCACTCCCTCTATTAATGGCAGCCACTTCTAATGCATCAACCCCTAAATCAGAACCACGAGTTCCACCACCAATGTCCGATCGATTTTTTATTAATTTAACAACCCGATCCATAGTGTTTTATTTAAAATCGTTCAACGCTTTTTCGATAATAGAAAGACAGTCTTGAATTTGCTCTTCGGTGATGACTAATGGTGGCGCTAAACGCGATTCTTCATCACAATCAATCACAATTGCATTCAATAATCCTTTTCCTCTTACTAAAGAAATTAGAGGATTTCTGGAAGCAATTGCATTCAATCCGTCTCTTAAAACTACTCCTAAACGCTCGGCGTTTTCGGCTAATTTCTCTTCTTTTACCACTTCAAGCGCAGCGATAGCAACAGCTGCTGCTACAGGATTTCCGCCAAAAGTAGAACCATGCTGTCCCGGTTGAATCACATTCATAATGGCATTATTAGCCAAAACTGCCGAAACAGGATAAACACCTCCCGAGATGGCTTTTCCTAAAATTAAAATATCAGGTTGCACATTTTCATGGTGTACAGCCAATAATTTTCCGGTACGCGCTATTCCGGTTTGTACTTCATCGGCAATAAATAATACATTGTATTCTTCGCATAAAGCTTTGGCTTTCGCCAAATAACCTTCGCTTGGAACATAAACCCCAGCTTCCCCCTGAATAGGTTCTACCAGAAATCCAGCGATATTTTTAGAGGATTCCAATACTTTTTCTAAAGCATCCAGATTATCATATTCTATTTTTATAAACCCTTCGGTAAAAGGACCAAAACTCTTGCGAGCTGTTTCGTCATTT
>NCET01000271.1 GCA_002280815.1 Flavobacteriales bacterium 32-34-25
AATATTAAATTTGTGTCCTTCGCTACTTTCGAAAATAATAGTAGAAGAAATATGAAATAATATCCCAATTACGATTGCTGTAATTTCGTTATGATATTCATTTAATCCAGTCAAATAATCAGAGGCGAAAGTCCCTAGTGGTGTCATCAAAGCAAAAGTAAGCATAAAGGCAAAAATAGCCTGCTTGTTTAAATGCGAATTGATGAAAAATGTCGTTAAAATAATAGCAATAGGAAGGTGATGAATCGCAATTCCGAGGGCTAAATTGTCGTGATTGTGTCCTACAGGAAATCCCTCCAGAAAAGCATGAATACAAAGACTGATGAACAGCAACCACGGAATGTGAGACATATTTGGATGTCCGTGAACGTGACCGTGTTCGGCACCTTTTGAGAAAAATTCTAAGATAATTTGGAACAAAATTCCAAGCATAATAAAAATTCCCGCATTGTGATTGTGACTTCCACCAATAACGTCTTCGTGACTTTCGTAAATTTCGGGTAATAAGTGCATTACCGTCAAAGAAAGCAAAAACGAACCACTAAAAGCCAATAGTAGCTTTAGATTACTTTTGTTTTTTGGTTTTAAAACCAATGCAAAAATAAGGATGAGTCGTTCGCTTTCGGTTTTGTGGAATTTTTTCAACTTATAGTCTCCAAAAATGTCTAAAAGATATATACCTGCTTCTTCCATCATAGATTCGAAATCCTGTAAGGTCAAGGCTTTTACTTTTTCGGTAAAATGGAATTTTTGTCCCTGGTCTTCAAAATCAATTTCTTTAAAAATATGACCATCGGCGACATAACGTTTCAGGTGAAAATCGATTCCGTCTACGGTTTTCACTTCTTCTGGTACCAATGTTTCAATTACCTGATTGACATTCATAAAATCAATTACGGCAAAACCATAGTCAGACAAACTGTTTTTGATGGCTTTTAAAGTAGTAAGATTGTCATCGTCATTTTCGAAATAGCCAAAACTGGTAAATAAATTAAAAATGGCATCGTATTTTTCTTCGAAAGCTTCACGCATGTCGTGTACTTTAAAATGCAGACTTTCATTCGAATTTTTGCTGGCTTCGGCAATGCTGTTTTCAGATAAATCAGCACCAATGACATCAAAGCCCAACTGGTTCAAATAAATCGCGTGACGCCCTTTGCCACAGGCTAAATCCAATACTTTCGCTTTTTCAGGAAGATTTAAGTAATGCGTTAAATTATCCATGAAAAGCTGCGCTTCTTTGTCATTTCGTTCTTTGTACAGAATGTGATAATAGGGAGTATCAAACCAAGAGCTGAACCAAGTTTCATTTTGTTGGTCTTGATTTGTATGCGTTGTTTTTTGTGCGTCGGACATTTATTCTTTTCAATTAATTCTATCCCGCAAATTTAGTGTATTTTTGCGGAAATATACTATTTCAGGTTGTTTGGAATTTGTAATTTAATTATTGGTATTTAAAAGAGAAATGGAAGAAAATTTTAAGATGATAGCCAAAACCTTTTTTGGTTTTGAAGAAATATTAGCAACCGAATTGAAAAATTTAGGAGCGCAAGACGTAGAGCAGGGAGTAAGAATGGTGAGTTTTAAAGGAGATAAAGGTTTTATGTACAAAGCCAATTTGTCTTTGCGTACCGCATTAAAAATCTTAAAACCTATTTATTCTTTTAGAGCCAATAACGAAAAAGCATTATACAAAGGTGTTACGGGAGTAAACTGGTCTAAGTTTATCAATGCCAATCAGACTTTTGTGATTGATGCTACTGTACATTCGGAATATTTTAATCACTCCGAATTTGTTTCTCAAAAATGTAAAGATGCCATTGTGGATCAGTTTAGAGAAAGAACAGGGCAACGTCCAAGTGTGGATAAAGTGCATCCGGATTTACGAATTAATATTCATATTGATAAAGATCAAGTTTCGGTTGCTTTGGATACTTCAGGAAATGCACTGAATCAGCGTGGGTATAGAACCGCGACTAATATTGCACCTATAAACGAAGTTTTGGCTGCGGGAATTTTGTTGCTTTCAGGTTGGGACGGACAAACGGATTTCATAGATCCAATGTGTGGTTCGGGAACTTTTCTTGCTGAAGCGGCGATGATTGCTTGTAATATTCCAGCCAACATTAACCGTAAAGAATTTGCTTTCGAAAAATGGAAAGACTGGGATAATGATTTGTTTGACAAAATTACCGATAGTTTATTAGGGAAAGTACGTGAGTTTCATCATACGATAAAAGGTTATGACAAAGCGCCGAGTGCAGTTAGTAAAGCCAAAGACAACATCCGAAATGCTAATTTAGAGGAGTATGTAACTATTACAGAAGACAATTTCTTTGATAGTGAAAAAACTTCGGAAGGAAAATTACACATTGTGTTTAATCCACCTTATGACGAGCGTTTGGACATTCACATGGAAGAATTCTATAAAAATATTGGCGATACTTTAAAGAAAAGTTATCCTGGAACAAATGCTTGGTTTATCACTGGTAATTTAGAAGCTTTAAAGTTTGTAGGTTTACGACCATCAAGAAAAATCAAATTATTCAACGCCGGACTTGAAGCTCGTTTGGTAAAATACGAAATGTACGAAGGAAGTAAGCGTACTAAGTTTCAGCAATAAGTAACAGAGGCTCTAAGTCTCTGATTTTCTAAGTTTCTAAGAAAGTTTTATAATTAAAAAATAATAATTTAGGGTTCGATAAAATTAAGCAGCTAAGATTAAATTCTCAGTAACTTAGAATCTCCAGAACCTTAGCAACTTTAAAAAAAAATGACAAAATTACAATTAAGAGCATTTTTATACCAACTAGGTTGTTTTGCTATATTATTCGTGCTATTTCGCTATTTAGTGATGCGATATAGTGGGTTAACGGGTTTTTGGGTTCCGTTTGTTGGCTTTGTTATAGCAACATTTATAGGTCCAAAATTCCAGGCTGTGAAAACGAATGATGGTGAAAAATTGTTTATGAAATGGATTTTTATAAAAGGAATTAGAGAAATTGGTTAAAATTAGTATTCAGAAAGCAGTAATTAGTTAACAGCATTTAGAAGCAAAAAAGCCACGAATTCACGAATTAAATTTAATAATTCGTGAATTCGTGGCTTTTTTATTTGATAAAATTATTTCTTCTTTTCCGTTTTTTTAGTTTCTTTAGGAAGGACTTTCTTTTTGAAAATAGGAACAAAATAAGTTACGGTGTAATTAAAGCCAACACCAAAATCGCCGTTATACGTTCGGTTGAAGCCTGGAATGTATAAGTTTTCGAAATTATTAGGTTGCTTGTTCGTGATTAATCGGTTGAATCGAAGGCTGAATCCAAGAAAAACGTTGTTGAATACTTTGGCTTTCATTCCTGCTACTACTTCAATCCAACTTGCTGTAAGACCGTTGTATTTTTGACCTGAAGCTAAAGACGGTGTTTCTCCAAAATATTGGTTGGGATTGTATATTTTAAAGTTATTCAATTCTTGGTTAAAAGTACTAAAACCGTAGCGTAAACCTATCGAAATAATGTTTTCCATATCGAGCCAGTTTTCATAACCGTTATAATCAAAACCTGCTTTTATGTACGAACCTTTGGTTGTAAAATTCAATCGGGCATCATCGGTAGTTTTATTTTCGTTTCCTAACTCTACAGCTACATAACGTTTTTTGTCTAAACGATAATCACCTACAAGTTCGATTCCTTTGTAATTTTTATCATAAAAACTACGACTTAATTTAAAGATATCAACACCAACACGAACACCATAACGGTTGGTTTTTATTGGTGCAGCAACAGAATCGGTTTTTGTTTGGCTAGCCACAACTGCTTTTTTAGCAACAATACTAGTAGTAATGCTATCCTTAGTTTTTTCGGCTGGAACTTTGGTTTCTTGTGCATTTGCAAAAAGCAATGACAAAAGAAGTAAGCTACTAAAAATATATTTCAAGATGTGTTTCATTTTCGTTAGCTATAAGACTGTTTTTTACGGCAATATATTGCATCCATTTCAAATCAGGCGTTGCAGCATCTGTATGTTCAAAAGGTGCGCTTGTTGGTGTGCTTGGATTCAGAGTAAAATTCGTTTTGAATCCGCAGGCACGAGATACAAAAATGTTGTCGGTGCGGTAATTGAATTGGATAATATCTTCATTAGGTAATGCGGCTACATTTGTACTTCCAAAATTTAAGATAAAGCGAAATTTAGTTAGATCAGCATCTACTTTTAGAGGGATAGAAACCGTACTTCCGTTTATTAAAGTGCTTCCGCTATACGTTACAGCTTCTTCCATTCCGTCACCAAAGATAGTTAGATTGGTTACATTTTTTTCGACCGAAGAATTGTTGATATCATAAAACGTAATCATCAGTCGAGGAGTGGTAATCGTGTTTGCATCACAGATATCGTCTTTCTCACAACTGGAGAAGGAGAAACCGAAAATCAATAAAAGCAGTATTATTTTTTTCATATATTTTAGTCTTTAGTCCATCGTTCTTAGTCCTTAGTGAGAAAACTAAGGACTAGGAAGGACTAATTATCTTCTTTCTAAAAGTACTACATTTTCCACGTGATGCGTTTGTGGAAACATATCTACAGGACGTACTTTAGTTACTTTGTATTTTTCGTCCATTAAAGCCAAATCGCGCGCTTGTGTAGCCGAATTACAACTTACATACACTACTTTTTCAGGAGCAATTTTCATAATTTGTTCAATTACGTCTTTGTGCATTCCGTCACG
>NCET01000272.1 GCA_002280815.1 Flavobacteriales bacterium 32-34-25
TTGGATTTTGTCCTTTTGAATTTGCATATCCGAACCTAATTTTGGGAAATACAAAATTCCAGTCAGGTTGAACGGATAATCTACATTCAAGTGAATGTTGAATAATGGCTCTTCAAATTGCATTGGATACAATTCGTGGTAGAAGGTTTTATAATCTTCTTCCTTTAAATCAGCCGGTTGTTTTGTCCAGGCTGGATTTGGGTTGTTGATGATGTTGTCAACTTCAACCGTTTCGTTTACATAATCTTCAGGAGCATCTTCCGGTTTAGGAAGTGTTTCTGTTTTGCTTCCAAATTTAATCGGAATTGGCATGAACTTGTTGTATTTGTTCAGCAATTCTTTGATTTTGTGTTCTTCTAAAAATTCTAATGAATCTTCGGCAATATGAAGAATAATTTCTGTTCCGCGAGTCGTTTTGTCAGCTGGCTCTAGAGAGAATTCAGGACTTCCGTCGCAAATCCAGTGTGCTGCTGGCTCGTCTTTGTATGATTTAGTGATAATTTCCACCTTAGAAGCTACCATAAAAGCGGAGTAGAAACCAAGACCAAAATGACCAATAATTCCTGAATCTTTAGCAGTGTCTTTGTATTTTTCTAAGAATTCTTCGGCACCTGAAAAAGCCAGTTGGTTGATGTATTTTTCAACCTCTTCTGATGTCATTCCAATTCCTTGGTCAATGATGTGCAGTTTCTTGCCTTCTTTGTCAATTTTTACCTCAAGTATTGGATTGCCATATTCTACTTTGGCTTCGCCAATATTAGTTAGGTGTTTTAATTTTAATGTTGCATCTGTTCCATTCGAAATTAATTCACGTAAAAAGATCTCGTGATCGTTGTATAAGAACTTTTTGATTAATGGAAAGATATTTTCCACCGACACGTTAATTTTTCCAGTTGTCATATTTAAAATTTATTTATAATGTTTTACAATCAGTTAGCCTTTCTTCAAATAAAGTACCAATTCGAATCGAGGTGACAAATTGTCTTAACAGTAAATTCTGTAATAAAATAATAACATTTTGAAATAAAATCTCTAACTTAGATTGTATCTTTGCCTTAGTTTAACATTAAAACGATAAAACGATGAAAAAAATATTTCTTGTTACAGCAATTGCGCTAGCATTATTTTCGTGCAAAACATCTTCTGTTACTGCTACTAAGTTAGACAGAGGAATCCAGACTGGAGTTAAGGGAAATTGGGTAATTAGTTCTGTGTCTTATCCAGGTTCAGAATACATTAAAGTGAATTCATTTCAATTAGCTGATTCAAAATGTTTTGAAGGAAGTACTTGGAAGTTTGTTTCTAATAACAACAAAGGAACTATGGCTTTAACTAAGTACGATTGTCCTGTTTTTAGCTCGCCAATTACATGGTTTGTGAACTCTAATGGAGAGTTTGTTTTGAAAATTTTAGATGCTGGCGAAAAAGCCAAAAAAGTAAGAGATGGTTATGTATTAAGCGTAGCTAACTTAACTGAAAGTTCTTTCCAATTGATTGATAGAATCGATGTGGGTGGAAAATTAACCAATGTGGTTTATCAATTTCAACGTGTAAACTAATTCCATAAAATTTATTAAATAACAAAAAAGAGATAATTATGAAAAATATATCCGTATTAGCATTAGCTGTAATAATGATTGTTGGTTCACTTTTTACAAGTTGTGAAGCAGTAAAAAACACAAATAAAACACAAAGAGGAGCTGCAATTGGAGCTGCTGGTGGAGCTATTCTTGGAGGAATTTTAGGAAATAACCTTGGAAAAGGTGGAAAAGGCGCTATGGGTGCTGTTATTGGTGGAGTTGTTGGTGGAGTTGCCGGAGGAGTTATTGGTAACAAAATGGACAAACAAGCCAGACAAATTGACCAAGCGATTCCAGGTGCTGAGGTAAAAAGAGTTGGTGAAGGAATCCAATTAGTTTTAAACGAAAATGCAGTGCGTTTTGATACTAACAAATCAAGTTTGACTGCTGCTGCAAAAGCTAATTTAGATAAATTAGTTGCTGTTTTTAACGAATATCCAGATACTGATATTACTATTTTTGGTTACACAGATAGTACTGGTCCTGCTGATTACAACTTGAAACTTTCAGGAGAGCGTGCTACATCGGTTAAAAATTATTTAGCAAGCAAAGGAATTTCATCTAGTAGATTTACTATTCAAGGGATGGGAATTGCTGATCCAATTGCTGATAATGGAACTGTAGAAGGAAGAAGCCAAAACCGTCGTGTAGAATTTGCAATTGTTGCCAATGCTAAGATGAAAGCTGATGCTGAAAAAGAAGCTGGAAACTAGTTTTCTACTTTTTTAAATAAAATAATATTAAGGTCGTTTTGTTTTAATAACAAAACGGCTTTTTTTTTAACCACAAATTGCACAAATTTCCACCAATTGATTTGCGGAAATTTGCGAAATTTGCGGTTACTATTTGAGCTGTATTTTTTAATATATTTCTAAATTTCGTGTTTATTTTATACCAAAGAATCTATCTTTGCACTCTCAAAAAAAACATTCTTTTAAAATGCTTCAAGTTCAAAATATCTCCTTTGGTTACACCGAAAAACCAGTGGTTCAAAACATTCATTTCTCAGTAGAAAAAGGACAAAATATTGCTGTAATTGGCGAAAGCGGTTGCGGAAAAAGTACTTTACTGAAACTAATTTATGGTTTGTATGATTTAGACGAAGGACAAATTTTTTGGAACGGACAAGAAGTTTTAGGAACGAGTTTTAATTTGGTTCCCGGAATGCCTTTTATGAAATATTTGTCGCAGGATTTTGACCTGATGCCTTACATTACGGTGGCGGAGAATGTGGGAAAATATTTATCGAATGTGTTTCCTGAAATAAAAAAAGGACGCATTAAAGAATTGCTGGAAATTGTAGAAATGACCGAGTTTGCCGATGTAAAAGCAAAATACCTAAGTGGAGGTCAGCAGCAACGTGTGGCTTTGGCGAGAGTTTTGGCTCTGGAACCCGAAGTTTTATTGCTCGACGAACCTTTTAGTCATATTGATAATTTTAGAAAAAATGCATTGCGACGCAATTTATTTGCGTACCTAAAAGCACAGGGAATTACCGTTATTGTTGCTACACATGATAGTACCGATGCGCTTTCGTTTGCCGATGAAACTATTGTTTTACAACACGGAAAAATGGTCGATAAAGCCGATTCTTATAATTTGTACAACAATCCAATAAATAAGTATGTGGCTTCTCTTTTTGGTGAAGTAAACGAACTCAAATTATCGCAACTCATCACTGTAGATGGCGAAGATGAAATGGTTTTGTTGTATCCACATCAATTAAAAGTAGCCGAAAATGGTTTGATGAATGTCTTGGTCAAGCAATCCTATTTTAAAGGTGGATATTATCTTATCAAAGCTGTTTTTGACCGAAAAGTGATTTTTTTCGAACATGAATCTTCTTTAGAATTCAACGAAGAAGTTAATTTGATGATTTGTTAATTGAATTCTAAGGTTTTGCTTTCTTTTTTTTGTTATTTTTAGCTTAGTTAATAATAAATCTAAAAAACATAATTTTTAGAGAAACAGAGATTCTAAATTAAAATTAAAAAAAAATGGGAAAATTTGTAATTACAAAAAGGGTTAACGGTGAGTTTCAGTTTAACTTGAAAGCAGCTAATGGTCAGGCAATTTTAGCAAGTGAAGGGTACACAACGAAAACAGCCTGTGATAACGGAATTGAATCGGTTAGAAAAAATGCTCAGGAAGATGGCCGATTCGAACGTAAAGATTCATCAAATGGCAAATATTATTTTAATTTGAAAGCTACCAATGGTCAAATTATTGGAAATAGCGAAATGTATGAGTCGGTTGCTTCTAGAGAAAACGGCATTGAGTCAGTAAAGAAAAATGCTCCTGATGCAGTTGTAGAGGATCAGACCGCTTAATTAAAATAAGCTTAATTGAATAGAGAAAACCAGTTTTTAGACTGGTTTTTTTATTATATTTAATATTTAGATGTTAATATAAAAAAGCTAAAACATGTATCATTCAAAAATTTCGGGCTTAGGTTTTTATGTGCCTTCCAATGTGGTTACTAATGACGATTTGTCAAAAATTATAGATACCAATGACGAATGGATTCAGGAAAGAACCGGAATTCAGGAGCGCAGGCATATCATTCC
>NCET01000273.1 GCA_002280815.1 Flavobacteriales bacterium 32-34-25
CGATTTTGGTTAGCCGAACATCACAACATGCAAGGCATTGCCAGTACGGCAACAGTGGTATTAATTGGTCACATTGCTGCTGGAACATCAACATTAAGAGTGGGTTCAGGAGGAATTATGCTTCCTAATCACGCTCCTTTAATTGTTGCAGAACAGTTTGGAACTTTGGCAACTCTTTTTCCTGACCGAATTGATTTGGGCTTAGGACGTGCTCCAGGAACCGATCAATTTACTGCCGCAGCTTTAAAAAGAGACGAACATGCTGCTATGGAATTCCCTAGTGATGTGGAAGAATTACAACGTTATTTGTCCGAAGGAAATAAAAATGGACGTGTAAGAGCCATTCCTGGAGAAGGTTTGGATATCCCCATTTGGATTTTAGGTTCTAGTACGGATAGCGCTTATTTAGCTGCTTCCTTAGGTTTGCCTTATGCTTTTGCCAGTCATTTTGCACCAGCTCAATTGCATAATGCCTTAGCTATTTACAGGAGAAATTTCAAACCATCAACACAATTGGCAGCACCTTATGTAATTGCTTGTGTGAACGTAATTGCTGCTGATACGGATTATGAAGCGGAACGATTAGCGACTTCGTTTAAAAAATTATTTCTCGGAATTATCACAGGAAATAGACAACAACTAAAAGCTCCAGAAGAGCCAAATGAAGATTTTATGGATCCAATGGAAGAAGCTGCTTTGCAACAAATGATTCAGTATACTTTTATTGGTGGCCCAGAAAAAATTAAAAAAGAATTAGAAATTTTTATCGAAACGACTCAAATTGATGAACTGATGGTTGCTTCTGCTGTTTACGAACACGAAGCTAGATTGCATTCGTATGAAATTTTAGGAGAATTAAATAAAGTATAATCTTTTAATTCAAAGTCAAAGCTCCAAGAATTTCTTCAGACATAAACGGACCACCAGGATATTTGGCTGTATAATCTAAATTCAGCCAAATTTGGTTGCGCTCATCAATATGATAATGCAATTGTTTGCCGTGACTTTCTTTCACAAACAATTTGTTTTTAATTAAAAAATTGACGGTTTCTAGGTCGTTCATGGAACCAATAAGGATTTCAGGATAAATATGTCCTTTGGTATGAATTAATCTTGGAGTTCCTCCAATAGCACGAACACAAGCAGCCATCAAAATGGAATGATCGTCACAATCACCCGATAAATATTCTAAGGATTCGCTTGCAGTAGCAATATAATCGCCGTCTTTAGGATCACTCACATAATTCCAACGATTGTTTATTTCTTTAAAAACAGCAAAACACTGAATGATTGTTCGGTAATCAGCATAACCCTTAATATTTTTAGAATTTTTATTGACTGCCATAACCGCAAAATTCCGAACCTTAGGATTTTTGTATTCAATGGCACTAAGAATTTCCGATTTATTTGGAAAAGGAAGCAACTTAGAAATAATAATATCCTGAGGATTTGGATTGTCTGACATGGTGTAAATCATAGAATCGTAGTCTTCATAAATACTTTCGAAACCATAATTTCCTGAAACTGTTCCAATAAACAACAGCAAAATATAAAGAATAATACAAACAATAATAATTGTTCTAAGCAATCGAAGAATTAATTGCGTAACGACTACAATAAAAAGAAACAATAGAATTCTATCCAGATTAAATACCCAATTGAATTCTATAAGATTTTGATGTACAATGATAAATAAAGGAATACTAATCAAAATATTCAAGACAAAAATAATCACATCATCCCAAGGCTTCTTGACCTGAAGTTTTTGTTTTATGTTTTGGATACTAAGATTTTTAAAGTTTATCATGCGAGGCAAAAAAGGAAAAACTATACTGTTTTAACTATTTCGTCAAAAGTACCGATTTTATCAATAATTTTCAGTTCCAATAGCTGATTTTGAATATTGTTTAACATTTCTTTAGATAATTGCTCTTGCGACCATTCGGTAATAGAAAGCCATTCTTGAATATCTTCTAGTTTTTGATGGTATTTTTGAGCCAAAACAGCGTCAATTTCTGGAATTGCTTTAAACGAAGCTGTTACTTTATTAATTGTATCAAGAATTTTCTGAATTGCTTCTGGTTCATTTTCTAAAATTTCATCGCGCACCGCAATTACAAAACAGGGCCAAGGAGTAGGGCAGTCGGCTATTTTTCTAAAAATACCTTTATCAACCAGCGGTTTGGTCATAAAACGTTCCCACATAAAATAATCGGCAGTTCCGTTGCTTAAAGCTTCTACAGCTCCATCGATAGTATTTACAATTTCAAATTGAAGATTATCTGTTTTCCAATTTTGATTATTTGCATTTACATAAGCCATCAATTGCGATCCAGAACCCAAACGAGAAATAGCAACCTTAGTATTTTCAACATCGGCTAAGGTTTTATAATTGGATTTTGCAGCAACGTGAATTCCCCAAATCAAAGGTGATTCCACATAAACCTGAACAATTTTAGATGAATTTCCTGCTACAATATCTTTTACAATTCCTTCCGAAAGAATCACAGCAATATCAGTTTCGCCATCGCGAAGCATCTGACACATTTTCCCAGTTCCTTCAGGAACATCTGTCCATTGTAAGTCGATATTTTTAGCTTCGAATTCTTTGTTTTCAATACTTAAATGCCAAGGCAAATTGAAATGTTCTGGTACTCCAGCTATTTTTATTGTTTTCATCTTTATTTATTTTTTTAGGAACACAGATTTAAAAAATTAGAGAAATTTAAATAATTTTATAAATTTCTTAAATCTGTGTTCCAATTTATTCATTGACTCAATTTTTGTAAAGTATAACGAATCAATTGGTCTATTGTTTCATACGGATTTTTACTAAAAGTTCCATTGGCACGATTGGCAATAATAGCATTTAACGAAATGGCATGATGACCTAAAAGAGCCGAAAGTCCATAAATGGCAGCCGTTTCCATTTCGAGATTGGTTATCTGAATTCCGTTAAAATTAAATTGATCCATTTTTTGATTTAAATTTACATCTTGAATATTTAATCGTAAAATCCGTCCTTGTGGCCCATAAAAACCACCAGCAGTTGCAGTAAAACCTTTTTGAATTTTAGAAGAATAGAATCGGTGTACTAAAGTTTCACTCGAAGGAATCACATAAGGTTTTCCTTTTTTCAAATCCCAATTGGTTTGTTCGATAAAAGCATTTTCAATTTCAGTATTCGAAATTTCGTCAATACAATAGGAGCGAAGCATGTTATCCAGACCAATGGCATATTGACTCATAACAATGCTATCAACGGAAATAGTAGCTTGTAACGAACCCGAAGTTCCTATTCGAATAATATTTAGTGATGTTAGCTTTTCTTTTACTTTTCGAGTTGAAAAATCAATATTGACCAAAGCATCCAATTCGTTCAAAACAATATCAATATTATCAGGACCAATTCCGGTAGAAATCACGGTGATTCTTTTGCCTTTATATCTTCCTGTTTGTGTCTTGAATTCTCTTTTTTGAGTTGTAAATTCAATTGAATCAAAATAAGCTGTTACTTTTTCAACCCGATCCTGATCACCAACAAAAATGATATCTTCGGCAATATGTTCGGGTTTTAGATTCAGATGATAAATGCTTCCATCTGGATTCAGAATCAATTCTGATGCTTGTATCATTTTTTTCTAAGTTACTAAGGTTTATAAAATTCCAATTTTTAAAATTCCAATTAGCCTTTTTGGAATTTGGAATTTGTTTTTTGGAATTTATCAACCGCCAACACGTTTGGTTTTAAAGCCTTTTTCTTGTAGAATTTTCATGATTTTGTCACGATAATCGCCTTGAATGATAATCGCTCCGTCTTTAAAACTTCCACCAACGCTTAACTTAGTTTTTATTTCTTTAGCAAGGATTTTAAAATCTTCATCATCACCTTCGTAACCTTCGATTATAGTCGTTGGTTTTCCTTTTCTTTTTTCGAATTTACAAATCATAGGTTCTTTCTGAATCCATAATTCTTTCTCTTCTTTTACTATTTCTTCTTCAGGAGCAGGAATGTGCTCTGGAAAAAGGTTTTTTAATTGGTCTTGTAAATCCATAATTTTTTATATTTTTTTGGAACACAGATTTTAGAAATTTAATTAACTGGAAAGA
>NCET01000274.1 GCA_002280815.1 Flavobacteriales bacterium 32-34-25
TTGTGTTCCTGCCCATCCTGAACTCAAAATCCATTCTTTCTCTCCACTTGAAAGTCTATCAATTTTATTTTTATTATGTCCAATATTGAATGATAAATCAACTAGCCAATCTGTCGTTTGAATTACACTGGCATTAAGAGCTAGCTCAACCCCTTTGTTAGAAGTTTGCCCTACATTGGTCATAATTTTTGTAAAACCTGCTGCTCCTGGAATATCTGAAGGCACTAATAAATCTTTCACTGTATTATGGTAAAAATCTAGATTTCCACTAATGCGCTCTTTAAAGAAACCAAAATCGAAACCTAAGTTTTTAGTGTAAGTTGTTTCCCATTTTACATCAGGATTACTTAAAAAATTATTATTGTAGAAATTATAATAGTAATGATCTACTTCTCCCCATCCCACTGAACGGTTTCGGGAAACACCATAATATTTAGCATACAAATCACCACTAATTCTATCATTACCAGAAACACCATAACTTAGACGCATTTTTAAGTTTGAAATGGTTTTACTGTCTTTCAAAAAGTCTTCATTTGACATTCTCCAAGCAAATGCAGCCGCTGGAAACACTCCCCAACGATTTCCTGGACCAAACTTTGTTGAACCATCAGTACGAACAGTAAATGTGGCAAGGTATCTATCATCAAAACCGTAATTTACACGTCCGAAAAAGGATGAAATTCGGTTTGGTGAACCCGCAGCAGAACCGTTTTCAAAAGGTGTTCCTAAAGCCAAATTGTCTAATGCCTTAGGCCCGCTTATGTCTTCAGGAAAAAAACGAGTACGGTAAAATTTACTAGAACTTTTTTGTTCTTTCATTTCTTGACCCACCATAATTTGGAAATCATGAATATCTTTTAATCTGAATCCATAATTCAATACATTATTCAATTGCCAACGCGGACTTTGAGTCATTCCCCTATAAACTACTGGCTGATTGTTATTGGCATTAGCCGTACCTGTATCAGTTCCCCAGAAACGACCGTCTTCACTGTATTTGTATTCATAACCAAATGAGCTACGCAAACTTAAACCATCAATAATTTGCCAAGTCAAGGCTCCAACAGTATTAAATGTTCTGGTATTGCGTTTGCGGTAATTTTTTGCGGCTTCTTGTTTTGGATTGAAACGTGTTGTAATTTGATAATCTTCGGGATCAAAAAAAGTATCATCATCTGGCAAAGTCATATAATCTTCTAAACCTAAAGTAGGTGCTTGACGCAGTGCATCTAGTAAATTAACTCCATCAGTTCCTGATCCATTAATGGTTTGATTAGAAAAACGGGTCTGAAATTCGAAAGTAAATTTATCAGACAATTTAGTGTTCATTATTAAGTTTAAATTGTTTTGTTTTAAACCTGTTCCTAATAAAACCCCTGGTTGATCCTGATTGATATAGGCAAATTTGTATTTTGTATTCTCATTACCGCCGTTCATACTAAAATCCATGTATTTAGCCACTGGATTAGTTCCAAAAATTTCATCCTGCCAGTCAACTCCTTTGTCTCCCTGATAGATATACAATTCATTAGCACGACCATAACGATTGAAAAAAGCGGTAGGATTTGAATTTCGTTGGCGTTCAAACTCATATTGCATCATCACAAATTCATACGGATCCATTACATCCAGACGATTAGCTAACGTTTTCATCTGAGCGTAACTATGTATATTTATAGCAACCTTACCTGCTTTTGGTTTTTTAGTAGTTACTAAAACAACCCCATTAGCACCACGAGCTCCATAAATAGCTGTTGATGCAGCATCTTTTAACACCTCAACCGATTCGATATCAGTAGGAGGAATATCATTTAAATTAGCTACCTCAAATCCATCAACTAAAATTAATGGCGAATTGTCTTCGGTAATTGAACCTCCTCCACGAATACGAATCATAATCTCAGCACCTGGCGAACCATCTGCCGAAGTAACCTGAACACCAGGCAATCTACCAACTAAAGCTTCTGCAACAGAACTTGTAGGCACTTTAGCTAATTCAGATCCTTTGATACTTGAAATAGCACCTGTAAGATTGCCACGTTTTTGCGTACCATATCCAATTACAACTACTTCATTTAATTCACTAGTAGATTCTTTCATTTGAATATCAATTCCTGATGTACGTCCTTTAAGAGGTACTGTAACATCATTCATCCCAATAAATTTAACCACTATAACCGCTGTTTTAGGGTCGCTTACTTTTATAGAAAATTTACCATCTAAGTCAGTGGTAGTACTTGCATTTTGATTCATTACAATAACTGATGCTGATGGAATCGAGCCCATATTATCTCGTACTACACCCGTTACAGTTACACGTTCTTGAGCATAACTATTTAATGCCAAAAGCAAAACAGTTAAAATGCTCACGATATGTTTTTTTATCGTCATAACTACAATATTTTATTTAAAATTGTTTTTTTAAGCCTAAGCATTATTTGATTTGATTGATTTGTTTTGCTGTTGGAGCCACACCATTAATGAGTACTTCATAATTCTCAATAATTGGTGTATCAGCATCATTCAAGTTAAAACTGATTTGGGTAACACCATTAGCCAAAATTGGAAAAGAACCCGAAATCTCTTTTGTCTTAACAACAACCAAATCATCTGTCATAAACTCTATACGGATGCTAACATTATTAGCTTCAGCATCTGTTTGGAACAAAATAAAATCGTCTGTATAATTAATTCCTCCTGAAGTTGTTTTCTTGGTTCTGGAAACCGTCAAGTCTTCTTGTACAAATGTTTCATCAGCAACTTTATAACCACTACGTTTTACTGTTACATAAGTTTTAACATTGGTATAACTTGGATCAGCAACAATGTCTTTGGCTTTCAATCGCAACACACCGCTTCTTGCTAAAATATTCATCGTTAACACATCCGTAAATGGAGATTCATAAGGCATTGCCGCTGAAATTTTCACCGCCTGATCCGCACTAGGAAATTGAGGAATAATCAAATCGTTTAGATTAACCGGAGAAGGAACCATTTGCTCCGGAATATCGGTTGCCAGGAATTTGTATTTTCCATTATCTAATGCAAAACGATAGTGCGAACTGTAGTTAGCAAAAAAATCACCGTCATTATTATAAATAAAAATGGGTTTTGTTGAAATACCTGTATTTAAACTCCAAGGTTCTCCATTTAACTGAATCTCAAAATCCTTAACAATTGATGTATCATATTGTAACACGTCTTTACTACAAGACGTCATCAATAAAAGGAACATCCCTATTACAGCGATACTGTTTCTTATCTTTTTCATAGGCTGTAATTTTAAAATTGAAATTCATTAAAGAATAAAGCAGCACAAATACCAAGAATAGCAACATTGATTGATGCCCTCTTTTTTATATTGCTCCCGAATTTCAAACCGAATATTTTTTCTCCATTTTCAGATGTTGGAGACAATCCCGTGAGTTCAATAATTTGACTGCACGGCACTATAAACATCCCTACCGATAGCGGCAGGATGAAAGTGCTAATTTGTTTCATAAGTTTAATAATTTAATAATAGTTAGTTAAAGCTTTGTCCCGAAAGACTTTTGGTTCGGATGTAAAACTAGATATAGCAATTATTAATTTGGTCGATAAATCACTTTTCGAGATGGGTGATATTACTAATGAAACAGCTCTTAAATTTGGAGCATTAAAAACGAGGAAAAAAATTGATAAATAACAGGGGGTATTTGACTAAAAGACAAATTAAACCACTATGAACTTTAAGTCCATAGATTGGTTTGACAGACTGAAAGTCTGTGAGGTTGAAAAGTAAAATCCACCGCAAATTCGCAAATTTAAAGACTTGGAAAGAAAAAAATAATTTGCGAATTTGCGGTGAATATTTTTAGACCCTGAAAGGAAAATGCACTAAAGCACATAGTTTTAACTATTTTTTAGACCAATAAAAAGTTCTATAAAAAAAATCAAATCGCTAAAAACAAATAACTTAACATTTAAAACCCCTTTTATTAAATAAGATTATACGCTCCCGATAATCAGGAAACTAATCAGGAGGCCTGACGGAGTGAACTCAAGTGGTATTTTAGTGTAACAAAGAACAAAAACACTCCTCTTGATGTGTAAAATACCTATCGGTTTTGATGTGTAAAATACCTATCGGTTTAGGTTCGTAAGTGGTCGGTTTAGGTTGTACAACCCCAACCGAACGTTTATGAACCTCAACGGAATAGTAAAAGACCTCAAAAGAGGAGTCTGGAACCTCACGGGATGATTCCAGGACGTCAAAAGAGCTAAGACGTCTTTGATAATTTAAACCAACAGCTTTAATTTATTATATGGCTATCCGTTTATTACACCAATTATTGAGAATGGTACACAGATGAAACGGATTTTAACAGATTATCGCAGATTGTTATTTACAAATAGCTATGAAAATCCGTTTTTATCTGTTCAATCAGTGTCATCTGTGGCCTATTTTTTATTTAGTCCGCTTAGCGGACAGTCATATTAATTTATTATATGGCTATCCGTTTATTATACCAATTATTGAGAATGACAGACAGCTTTGTGGTCTATAATTTAGTTCGCTTAGCGGACAATCATAATTTATTATTTATCGATAAAGACGGCGGTATTCGGCTGGTGTATAATTGAATTTAGATTTAAAGCACTTTCCAAAATATTTCAAATCACTAAATTTCTTTTATCAATAAATCTTCTTTTTTTAGCATTTCGGCAGCTTCATTCAATCGAATATCCCGAATGAAAACCACTGGTGATACTCCAGTCAAATCTTTTAATTTATTGAAGAAACTGGCACGAGACATAAACATTAATTTGCCTAATTCTTCCACTGAAAAATCGGTTTTGGACACATTATCCTTAACTAATTTAATTACCTGAAACATGAATTTATGATCCTGATTCGAAATTTGTAAAGGTTCTTCGCCTGGAATTTCAGTAATATTACCACTAGAATATAAAATTTGAAGACGCTTGCGTTGTTCTAAAACATTTTTAATCCTGGCTTTTAGATAACTCACATTAAAAGGTTTATCCAAGTATTCATCAGCACCGTATTCCATTCCTTCTAATTTAGATTCTATGGCAGTTTTGGCACTTAACAAAATAACAGGAATATGACTCGTAGCAATGTTGTTTCTAATGAGTTTTAGCATTTCAATTCTACTGCTACAACAGGCTCATTTTCTATTTTTATAATATCATCTACTAAAGATTCATCAGATTCCTCAAATAAAATAGTTACATCTTCATTAAAATGATGATATCCTTTTAGAAAACAAAGTTGGAAACTACTGCCTTTACCAGCTACACTATCCACTACAATACTTGCACTATGCTTATCGGCTAAATCCTTAACAATAGAAAGTCCAATACCTGTACTAGGGTTATTTGGGTTTTCATTGTAGTTAGAAAAACGAATAAACAATCGTTTTTGGATAACAGGATTAATACCAGGGCCATTATCGCTAACCTTTAACAAAACTTGTTTTTCAGTTTCCTCAATAATTATTTCTATAGTATCTCCCTTATGGCAATATTTAAAAGCATTTGAAATTAGATTGATCAAAATTTTATCAAGACTATCAGCATCTGCCCATACAATTGGTGTTGAAGCAATTATTTTTACCTCTAATCGAATCTTACTTTGCAGACTTATTTCTCTAAAATTTTCACAAACCTTAGATGCAAATTCACCTAAATTAATTGCTTTAACTTCTAATTTTCTATTTTGAATTCTTCTTAAATCTAAAATTTGATTGACCAAATTCAACAATCGATTACTGTTCTTTTCAATTCCCTGTAACTGTGTTTTAACTGAATCCGGAACTTGATTATCTGAAAGCATTTTTTCTAATGGAGCTGTAATCATGGTAAGTGGAGTTCGGATTTCATGCGAAATATCAGTAAAAAACTTCAACTTCAATTCTGATACTTCCTGCTGAATTTGCACATCATTGCGCAATCTGATTATAGTTGATAATGTACGTCTAATCAACATAAAAAGACCAATAGCCAACAAAAGATAAAAGATTATAGCCAAATTAGTCCACCAAATTGATGGTAAAATTGTGATTTCAATTTCTCTTTGATTATCTACCCATAAATTATGTAAAATTGTGATTTCAATTTCTCTTTGATTATCTACCCATAAATTATGAGCATTGGTCGACGAAATTAAAAGTTTATATTTCCCTCTACTTAAATTAGTATAATTAATAGTCTGCCCTCCTTTTATGTAATTCCATTGCTTATCAACCCCTTCTAATTTATAGCGATAAACAATATTTTCATTTTTAATATAATCAAGAGCTGCAAATTGTAATCTTAAAAAATTCTGGTCATGCTCTAACACCACTTTTTTAAGCAAATCTGGATTTCTGGGAGTATCTGTATTTACTTCATGTAATTCTTTATTATTTACTGAAAATCCAGTAATGGCTAAATAGGGTTTAAACTGGTAAGCTTTTATCTTTTCAGGATTAAAATAAATAGCACCATCAGAATACCCCAAGACAATTTCACCATTGGCAAGACGGCATTTGGTAGCTTCTGAAAAAATTTCATTTCCAATAAGCGATTTTAATTCGGGAAATGTTTCGGCAGTACTCTTTTTGGTATCAAATCGAACAATTTGATTGTCGCCCATAAGCCATATTTTTCCCAATTTATCCTCTTCCATGGCCACAACTTCATCAACTGGCAAAGCAACCGTTTCTTCTCCAAAGGATTGAATATCTAGCTTTCCATTTTTATTCAAATAAGCCAATTGCAAGCCTTTCCCGTTAGTGGCTAAGGCCAATTTATTTTTTGATGTTACTAAAATATCAAGAATATCATTACCCGAAACTTGTGAAAACTCTTTGAATTTTAATTTGCCTGATGCTCTATTTTCGTCTGGAAAAGAAAACAGCTTATAAGAAGAAATAAAAAACAATTGATGCTCTCTATTTTCTACAATAGATCGTACTCTATCAGCCGATTTTATTGGATAATTTTTCCATTCGTTTCGATAATTAACAAAACGAATTCCATCTTTTGACTCTCGAATAAGATTTACACCGCCTCCCCAAGTAGCTAAATAAATCTTACCCGAAGCAGCCTGAAAAATTCTATAAATATCATTTGCACTAATACTATAACGATTCAGCTCATTGTGTTTGTAATGGACTACCTTATAATTAAAAGGTTTTCCGTTGGGTATTAAACAAAATAATCCGTTTCCTCTTGTTCCTACCCATATTCTACCTTTGTTATCTTCCAGCATGTGATAAATATCGGCTCCCCATCCTGGACTGTTAGTTAAAAAAGTACCATCAGCACCTAGCATACCAATTTTCTTTTTCCTGGAATCAAGTATTGTAATTTTTTGAGAACGACAAGCCAGCCAAAGATTTCCACGTTTGTCTTCCATTAAACTTCTAACATTGTTTTTCTTTTTCCCTTCAAAGGAATCTAAATTTAAAACCGAAAAATTATTGTTATTAAAAATCATTAAATCCAAGCCTTTTCGATAAGAACAAAACCATAAATTTCCTAATTTATCAAATGTTGCTGTATGCATTACATCAGAAACCTCTACTGAGGATTCCTTTGTATAATGTGAAATAGACAACAATTTGTCCTGTTTTTTGTCCCAATAGCCTAATGCTCCACCTTTAGGTTGAATCCAAACTGATCCATTAGGTGCGGTGAGTAAAAACGTTTTTCTATCGACAATAACAGTAGGGTCGCTGGTATCGACCTGCAGCTGTTTTAACTTTTTAGTAGTCAAATCAAATCTATAAATTCCTGATGCTGAAGTTTCAAACCAAAAATATCTGGAATGAGTCAGTCCCATATAATTAATGGTTCCGTTTGGAAATCCTGCTATTGTTTTGCTATTATAAACATCTAATTTTCCTGATTTTATATCATAATAACAAATACCTTCTGTATTGGTAACAATAAGCACTTTGCCTCCATTAACATACTTAATCTGAACTATATCCGAATTAATTGCGAGTTGTACATCAAAAAAAGTACTTGCCTTTTTAGAATAACGCGTCAACTTACCATTAGCACCTGCAAACCATAATTCATCATTTATTTCCACCACAGCGCTAAATGAATAAGATTTTCCAGAAAGTCTGGTCATGTTGAAAAAGAAATATTCCGGTTTTTCATCTCCTTTTTTTAACCTGCAAATACCTAAATCAGTCAAAAACCATGTATCACCAGTACTATCTTCAAATACATCCTTAATTTTATGTCCACGAAGTTTAGCCTGATCAAAAACTATTTGTCTTACTTCCTTATTAGCATCTAGAACAATCAAGTAATTTTTATTTACAGGAAACAACCACACGACCCCTGAAGGCATCAATTTAAACTGATTAAAGGAGAGATTCGAAAACTCATTATTTTGACTCTCCAGAGGATAATGAAAACTTAGAGTTTGAGTATCAAAATAGTAAACTTCTTGTTTTTCTGACTTAATCCAAATTCGTCCGTTTTTATCAAATTTAAAACTGGAAACACGATTAGACGATAAATTTAATTTTCCTCTTTGAACTACATCAAAATTTTGAAAAACAGTTCCATCAAATCGAATCAGTCCATTATAAGTTCCCATCCAAATGAATCCTTTCGAATCCTGTTGAATATCCAGAATGTGAGATTGACTCAACTTTACGTCATGCGAAAAATGCTTTAAAACCCCGAATGGTTGGGCTAAACACAATTCGAAAATCAGACAAAAAAGAGTAGCAATTATATTTCTTTTCAAAATTTATTTTTTAAAACTCATACTAATTACAAATGTATCAAAATTCCTCTCTGAACCTAAAATCACAGCAGCTCCTAGCGAAATACCCCTACTTAAATAGCATTTTGTCCCCATTTGTAGTATCATAAAAAAACAAAAAACGAACATCTAGCTTTACAACATCCTTCAAATAGCAATTTACCCCAACATAATGTGGCTTAAAGAATTAATTTTGTTTTAGTTATAATCTGGAAAGTAAATCTTTCCTAAATTACATCACTCAATAATTGCTAAAAAGTTTAACCAAAAATATTAATCACCAAAAAAATCAAATGAAAAAAAGAACCTATGTAGTGTTTTTTATAAACCTAATAACCATAACCACTTTTGGCC
>NCET01000275.1 GCA_002280815.1 Flavobacteriales bacterium 32-34-25
TAAAAAAGACCTTTCTTAAAAGGCTTTCTTTTGGATTGTAGAAAAGGAAAAATTGAAGATTTTAACGCAAAAAAGAGGTTTTTTCACAGCCTGACGTTCCGCCGCTTCTCGTCAGTTGCGAAGTTCGGAACTTTTTATTTTCTGTTAAAGATAAAAATTCTTGCGAAACGCAAACGAGAACTTACCACAAAATTCGCAATTGCGAGAAACGGCTGTTAGCGGATAGCCCTTTTACCTTTTTTAGGAAATTTATTAATTCTGAATACTATATATTATTTTCTTTTCAGAAAGATTAACTACACTAATAGATAAATCTTTGTTTAGTACAAATACATTTTTACCGTTTTTAGAGTAAACAATCGCTTGTCTTGGTTCATTAAATCCTGTTATCACTCCAATATTAGTTAGTGTTGATACATCAATTATTGAAAGAGAATTATCTTCCTTATTTCCACTCAATAAAATGTTTTCATCTGAAGATAATGATGCGCCATAAGGATCTTTGCCTACAGAAATTGTTTTAGCGATTATACCTGTATTTAAATTAACTACTGCAATGGAATTGGAACCACTATTAGCAGCAAATAATGTTTCACCATCTTTAGTAATAGAGATAGCTCTTATTTTGCTAAAACCAGTAATAGTTGTATCGATTTTTAAAGTTGCTGCGTCCACAACCGAAATAGCGTCGCTGGCAAAATTGGTCACGTAAATCTTTGTATTTGTTGCGTTTAATTTAATACCTTGTCTTGGTTCGGCAAAACCTGTTATTATTTTTTTTACCGATTTACTTGAAAGGTCAATTACCGTTACTGTATTTGTTGCCTCATTATTAATATAAATTTCTTGACCATTGTTGCTAATTGCTGAACCAAATGCTCCAAAGCCTACTGCATATTTTTCAATGATTTTAAATTTCTTTGTTTCCAGTACAGTTAAAAATCCGGTGCTGCTGTCAGTGATGTAAAACTTCATTCCATCAGGCGAAAAAATGATGTTTCTTGGACTAATGAATCCAAATATCTTTTTTATTAATTTACGAGATTTTAGATTATAAACACTTACAAAATTTACGTCGCTGTTTGATGCTAATGCAATATTTTCGGTTGGACTTATTGCTAAAGAATTATTTTTTATGTTGCCGTCAAAGATTTGTTGCGCTTGAGTTTTGGTAGCAATAATACTAAAGAATAGTATTAACATTCCAATTTTGAATTCATTTTTCATATTTTTAATTTATTAGTTTGTTAAAGTTGTTACAGCCCAAAGTGCAGCAGTTGCTATAATCACCCATAGAATTACACCTTGAATTAATGGTTTAAATCCAACAGAAGATATTGTTTTTCTGTTCAATCCACATCCTATTAAAAACAAGGTAAGCGTTAATCCTGCTTTTGCAAAATTTGTTAAATAATGATTGTATTGTTGAACAAAAGGAATATAGGTATTTGCAATCATTGCAAGAACAAATAATCCAATAAAGTAAGGAATTTTTATTTTACTGTCTTTATTTTTAAAAATAAAAGTTGATAAAAAAGCAACAGGAATTATCCATAATGCTCGTGCTAATTTAACAGTTGTAGCAATCTCTAAAGCTTGCGGACCATATTTATTTGCTGCACCTACAACTGAACTGGTATCGTGAATAGCAATTGCACACCACATTCCAAATTGTGATTGTGATAAATTTAACTGATGCCCAATAAAAGGAAATAAAAATAAGGCTACAGAATTTAGAATAAATATGGTTCCTAATGCAACCGATATCTGTTTTTCTTCTGCCTTTATTACAGGAGAAATAGCAGCAATAGCACTTCCACCACAAATGGCTGTTCCAGCTGATATTAAATAAGAAGTCTTTTTTTCTATCTTTAAAAACTTACCCATAAAGAAACCAATTACTAATGTTCCAATAATAGAAACTATTGTAAATAAAATACCTTCTTTACCCGCTTTTAATGCACTTGTAACATTCATTCCAAAGCCCAAACCAACAACAGAAACCTGTAATAATATATGAGTTGCTTTATGATTTAGATGTAAATATGGATGTCCAATAAATTGCGCAATTATTAAACCCATAAGTAAGGCAATTGGCGGTGATATTAATGGAGACAAGCAGAATACAACTGCTAATAAAAAAATCACTTCTCTAGTGGTTATACTTTTGTCTAATAAATTTTTGAATCCTTTTTGATTTTCCATCTTACTTTATATATTATTGTTGGTACAAATTTCTGGAAATAAAGGATATGTTGGAAATTGTAAAAAGTTATGCGTCATTACTTAAAGTTATAATGATTGGCAAATTTCATAAATAATTCGGGTAAAGCCTCAACTTGACCTTGTTGTTGGATAAAGTAAAAACTCCTTTCGATAGACAAATGTTGAACATCTATTATTGTAAATTTATTTTCTTTAAGTTCTCTGTATATGGAATGTAATGATATAAAAGCCATAGTGTTGCTGTGAAGTATATAGTTTTTAATACTTTCAGTGCTGCCTAATTGCATTTCAATTTTTAAATCTGAAATTTTTACATTCAAAGATTTTAAATGATGTGCAATAACTTCTAGTGTTCCTGATCCTTGCTCGCGAAACAAGAGAGGAATGTTTTTTAGCTCATCAATAGTAATGTTTTGTCTTTTTGAGAGAGGATTTGTGCTATTTGAAACTAAAACAATTTCGTCTTTGACAAATTCGGTATATTTTAGATAGGCTTTTTTGGATTTTCCTTCTATGATACCCAAATCAATTTCATTTTTTTGCAGTGCAATTTCAATTTGTTCTGTATTATTAGCTTCTAAAGAAACGATAAGTTGGTCAAATTTTTTATGAAACGATGCTAAAATTTCAGGTAAAAGATATTGAGCAATTGTTGTACTCGCACCGATTCTTAATTTTCCGTTGAAATTTTGAGAAAGAGAATTAATTTCAAATTCTAAATTACGATAGGTTTCAAATATTTTTTCGGTATGAGAAAATAATATAATTCCTGCTTTTGTTAATTTTACCTTTGAGCCATTTCTTTCAAAAAGTTTAGTTTTCAGAAAACTTTCAATTTCTTGTATGTGTTTTGAAACTGCTGGCTGCGTAATAAATAATTCTTCGGCAGCTTTTGTAAAATTAAGTCGTTTTGCTACTTTGTGAAATACTTGTAAACGAAAATCAAACATTATTATAGGATTAAGTTATTTTACTCATTTTTTCTTGAGTTCTCCAAGGGTTTCCGCTAACGTTCTGGTACTACAGCGGGTTTGGGTTCTAAATTAAGATTTATTTTTCGGTTATCACTAAACTGCCAAATACAAAACAATTTTCCCATTAAGCCCAATGCCCAAATCCGTTGTAGTAGCTGTTAGCGGTTCGGTTGCCTATTTATAATGTTTGTCAATTCCGATTTTCAGTTCAGTTTTGCGTTTCTACTCCCATAAACTTTTAAAGTTTCTACTTTGTAATTTACGAATTTTAGTCTTTAGGTTTTTTAAAATTTTGTTCTTTTAAAATTATAAATTCCATTAAGTTCTTTACTTTTTATATAAGGAAATGATTTCGATATTAGTAGTGAATCTTTAATGTAAAATTTTTCGTTTCTAAAAATTACATAACCAATATTTGGCGTACAATCTTTTTTTGTTTTTTCGATATTATAATTATCATTCGCAATCGTATCTTTTGGAGGTGGAGGCGGTTTAAGTATAAAACTTTCAATATAATAACATCCTGTAGGTTCAAAACTATTTAAAACTAAAGTGTCATTATTAATTTTCCAATTTCCTTTCGAAATCGAATGTGAAACACAAGCCGAACGATTGAATTCAAATGTATTGTTTGAATTTATTGTTAAATTCCCATCTAAAGAATACCATTTATTTTCAAAAGCATTTGAAATAATTACTTGCTTTTTTTTACAACTCAAAAGAGTTAGAAAAACTATAGCTACAATATAAAGATGCTTTTTTTTCATTTCTACGTTTTTTTCACAACTGTCTTGTCCTGAAATAGCTATACACAAACCAAGAGTGTATGGAGCACAAGGAACAGGAAGTTTATGCTTCCCGAGAGGGTAAGCAAAGTCATTATGA
>NCET01000276.1 GCA_002280815.1 Flavobacteriales bacterium 32-34-25
AAATTTCCCGTTTCTCTCGATACACTGTGCGGCATAAGCATCACCTGTAGCCCACGAAAAAGTACTCGGCGAAAGTGGTGCCCCGTGATCTTTCCAGGTGGCCATATCTGTTGTAGAAAACACATGCCAATCGGCCATTTTATAATTAGTATCTGCTTCTGTAGCAACATCATGACCTGTGTATAAAAACAGCGTATCGTTATGTACTATTGGCGAAGGATCAGCAGTAAAAATGTGTTTTATAATGGGATTTTGTGCTGTAATTTCGAACATAGACAGACAACAAAATCCCATTAGAATCTTGGTGAAAAATTTCATTATATAGTTTTTTGGTTGGTTATTGGTTTAAATGATTAAAAATAGTAAGACTGAATTTCAATCACTTTTTAAATTTATTTACTTTTTCAAATAAACAGTTCGTCTGATAAAATTTAATTTTTAGTCCCTTTCAATATTCCTAGCATTGTTGCTGCATATCGTTTTCCTAACATTCTGTATCCTTCAGCTGTAAAATGAAGATTATCTGGTCCATCAGGACATCCACTGGAAGAAATCACATAAGAATTTGGAATTGTTTGTGGCAAAGTGGCAATTATTTTATTCATACTTGCACATACTCCATTTTGGTCTGCATGCACTACTTCTCCTGCCAATAAAGGCGTAGATTCTGCTTTCAGATTTAAATCTTTCAATAAATTATCATACACTACTTTTACTTTTTTTGTCCAAAGCGTATCACCAGTATTCGATTCTCCCTGATGCAATAATATCCCTTTTATCACTCCGTCTTTCTGAGCTATTTTAGCCAACTCAACTAATCTAGCATAAGGATTTCCATCATATTGGCTTATCATTCCTTTCATCCAATCTGGTGCTGTTGTTTTATATGTTTCATAATTGTCCTTATCGAATAATTCTATTTTACATCCTCCTACAGCTACATTAATAACACCAACAGTAACATCTTCAGGAAGATTAGCAATCATTTCTCTTCCAAAATAATCTGCTGGAGTAAGTCCTGTAGTACAACGGCTCAAAGGTGGAACTGCGGTGTACCATTGTCCTTTTTTTCTGTTGAGATTATCACAATCTAATGCTTCTAAAACTTTAAAACGCTTATCTACGATAGTGTCTTGAGGTTCAATTTTAGCACTTCCTTCCATATTAGATTGTCCCAAACACAGATAAATATGAAATTTAGGATTTTGTGCAAATGTATTTGTTCCAAAAAATAATAGGGAGAAAGCAAAAAACAGATTTAATTTTTTTTTCATTTGAGTTCTATTTTAGAATTTTATAAAATTGTTTTATTTACTAACTAAGGTATAAACACTTCCTTTTTTTGTCGCAATATCAACTAAAACGGTAGGTTTAAGTTCAAGTGGCTTTATAGTAGATTTATCAGATATAATGGCTGCTGCCGTTTCATCAACAAAATAAAAAGGATTCGGATTTTCTCCATTTGCCATTGCTAATTCAGCACCTGATTTTTGTTTGAGATTATTTGGTAAACGCAACCTTAGATTCCCTCCTAAAGTTGATTTTACAACTAATTTAGTAAGTTTAAAATTCTTCCATTTCATCTCTACAATTTCAAATCCACCTCGAGCACGTATTCCTTGAATATTTCCTTCTGACCAAACATCAGGCAAAGCGGGAAGCAAATGAATAGCTCCATCTGAACTTTGAACTAACATTTCAGTTATTCCCGAAGTACATCCAAAATTTCCATCAATCTGAAATGGCGGATGTGCATCAAAAAGATTATTATAAGTTCCCCCGCCTCCTTTGTTTACTCCTAAAGGTGTTAGTTGATTTTTAATAAGTGAATAAGCATGATTTCCATCTTGCAATTTTGCCCACCAGTTAATTTTCCAGCCCATACTCCAACCCGTGGATACATCGCCACGGTGAAGCAAAGTATTTTTGGAAGCAGCAAATAATTCAGGCGTCTTGTATGCCGAAATTTGATTAGATGGAAACAATCCGTAAAGATGTGATACGTGACGATGATTGTCTTTAGGATCATCAATATCATCCAGCCATTCCTGAAGCTGATTGTGTTTTCCCACATGCATAGGAGCCAATCGACTGCGCAACTGTTTCAGTGTATCTATTAAAGTAGCATCTTCTTTTAAAATTTGTGCTGCGCGAATTGTAGTTGAAAAAACATCATAAACGATTTGGTTATCCATTGTTGTTCCTGCATCAAGCGAGGAACCATTATGAGCTTGCGGAGCATTTTCAGGAGAATTCCCGGGATTTACAACCATCCATTTGTATTTAGGATGTTCTACCAAAAAATCCACATAAAATAAAGCTGCACCTTTTAGTACAGGATATATAGATGCTAAATATTCTTTATCTCCTTTATAAAGATAATGTTCCCATAAATGTTGACTTGCCCAACCGCCACCAGCAGTCCACAATCCCCAGAAAGCACCATCTACTGCACCGGTAGCTCGCCAAATATCCGTATTATGATGTGCCATCCATCCTCTTGTCCCATACATGGTTTTAGCAGTTTCCTGTCCCGTAACCGCTAAGTCTTTTACCATTTGTAAAAAAGGCTGATGCAAATCGGAAAGGTTTGTTTTTTCGGCGGGCCAATAATTCATTTCCGCATTGATATTAATGGTGTATTTACTGTCCCATGCCGGAGTAAGACTTTTATTCCAAATTCCCTGTAAATTAGCTGGTTGTCCACCAGGCCGTGAAGAGGAAATCAATAAATAGCGACCATACTGATAATATAATGCGACAAATTGTGGATCATTAGTATTTCTGAAATTTTTCAAACGCTCGTCTGTTGGTAAATCAGCTGCCGGAGTGGTTCCTAAATCTAATTTAACCCGATTGAAATACTTTTGATAAGCAGCAATGTGCTTCTTTTTGATTGTTTCATACGATTTCCCAAAAGCAGAATTCATATAATCAGCGGCACGTTTCGCTTCATTTCCGCTTACATCATTATAATTATTGAAATTTGTAGCTATTGATATAAAAATAGTAACAGCATCGGCATTTTTTACAATAAGAGAATTATCATTTTTCTCTAATTTTCCGTTATCTAATTTTATACGGCTTATACCTTTAAAGTTTAACAAACTTTTTACTCCTTCATGATCACTGGTAGTTCCTGTAATTTCAAGATCTTTTGAATTGCTTACTGCAAAGTTTTTAATTTTATGAGGCGAAGTATAATTTGCAGTAAATGAAATACTCCCTTTTTTATCTGCTGTAAGATGAATTACAATCACTCTTTCTGAAAATGAAACAAAAGCTTCTCTTGTATAAGTTACACCATTAACTTTATAACTGGTTTTAGAAATGGCATTTTCTATATTAAGTTCTCGCCTGTAATCAGAATATGTATCGTGTCCTTCAAAATTCAGATTAAGACTTCCTACTGGCTGAAACATCTGTCCCTGAGACTTCTTTGAAATAAATTTCTCATTTGCTAATTTTTCAGCATCCTTATGTTTTCCATCAAAAATCAGTTGCCTGATCTCCGGTAAAGCAGCTAAAGCATTTGGATTGTCGTTCCTGTTAGGTCCTCCACTCCATACTGTATTTTCATTCAGCTGGATAATTTCATTCTCAACATTCCCATAGACCATAGCACCTAAAAAACCATTGCCAATAGGCAAAGCATTTTCCCATGTTTCAACTGCAGGTTGATTATACCAAAGCTTAAGATTTTGATTCCCTTGTGAATACCCCAATGAAAATACTAAAAACAAGTATGTTAAAAAAAAGTTTTTCATTATGATGATTGTTCTGATTCTTAATTCTATTTAAATAAATTATTTTATGTTCTATTATTACTTTTTACATGTGTCTAAAACACACTTAAATAATTCTGCCAAAAAAAACTCATTCAATAATTAAGTTTTGTATTAATGAATGAATCGTATATAATGCTTAGAAAACCTGGTTGATTTATTTAGATTTGGGAAACCTAATTCTACTGTACCATTTCCTTAATTTGTCCTCAAATAGAATACCTAACTAATACTCATTTTTAAATTAAAAAGAGTCACAATAATTCTACATCACAAATATATAAAAATTACACAATC
>NCET01000277.1 GCA_002280815.1 Flavobacteriales bacterium 32-34-25
GTACTGTCCTGACTTATTTTAGTCTCATATTGATCAATAATATTACTTTGTAAGTTGGTAAAAGTAACAAATCCACCAAATTTATTGGTAATATTTTCAATTGCATAAGTAGTTTGAGGAACACTTTTTACTTTGAATTTTAAGTCGGCAGTACGCACAAATTTTCGGGTACTGTCTTTTTTCTCAACTGCGGCAGAGGAGGAAATTGGTGCTTCTGTAGCAATGTCATTCATTACTTCTTCCGATAAAGCTTCGCTTTTTTTGCAGCTGATTAATAGTGTAGTAAAACTGAGTAGCAACAAGCTACTTTTTACAATTCGGTTCATAGTTTTTTCCTTTAAAATGATGTTTTTTTTGATTGGTTTTCTTGAAATTTTTGTACTGAATTTCATATCAAATATAAGAGGTTTTTGCAAGAAAAATCTTTTTTAATATTTATTTAACTATACATTAGTTTTGTGAAATTTCTTCTAGAGAAGCTCTTATTTTTATTGTAATTTTACTTTTTAAAATTTTACTTTGAGAACATCCTTTTTACAAGACATAACGCCTCTCGTCGATTTCAAAAAACAGCTTTTATTGTGGTCACAACAATTTAGAGAAGTGACTTTTATGGACAGTAACAATTACCAGCAAGACTATTCTAGTTACGATTGGATTCTGGCTGTTGATGCTTTTACTGCTATAAAAACGGACTATTTTAATGCTTTTGAAGATTTAAAACAGTATCAGCAAACTAGTAGAGACTGGTTATTTGGTTATTTGTCCTATGATTTGAAAAATGATATTGAAGCATTAGAATCTAAAAATTTCGATGGTTTAGAATTTCCTGATTTATTTTTTTTTCAGCCTAAAAAGCTTTTTTTAGCCAAAGGAAATCAACTCGAAATTAGGTATTTGTATTGTTGCGATGATGAATTTGAAACCGATTGGGAAGAAATCAATTCCATTACAACAGATTTTGAAACTTTGGATATTAAGGTCAATATTCAACAACGAATTTCTGCTGAGGGCTATCGCGAAAAAGTGTCAAAAATGCTGGAACACATTCATCATGGCGATTTGTATGAGGCTAATTTTTGCATGGAATTCTATGCTGAAAATGCGCAAATTGAACCCGTGGAAACTTTTTTAAAGCTGAACGAAATTTCGAAACCACCCTTTGCCGTGTTTTTTAAAAATCACAAGCAGTTTTTATTGTCAGCTTCGCCAGAACGCTATTTGAAAAAAGAAGGTGATTTGTTGATTTCTCAACCCATAAAAGGAACAGCCAAACGATTTGTAGATCCAATTGAAGACGAAAATTCCAAAAATAAATTAGCCACCGATGCTAAAGAGCGTGCCGAAAACATTATGATAACCGATTTGGTTCGCAATGATTTATCGCATACGGCACAAAAAGGTTCGGTGCAAGTAACTGAATTGTGTGGCATTTATTCGTTTTTGCAGGTGCACCAAATGATTTCAACCATTACTTCAGATTTAGACCCTCAATATGCTGCTGTTGATGCTTTAAAGTTTACTTTTCCAATGGGAAGTATGACGGGAGCGCCTAAAATTTCAACAATGAAAATTATCGAAGAACTGGAAGAAACTAAAAGAGGTTTGTACAGCGGTGCCGTGGGGTATTTTACTCCCGAAGGCGATTTTGATTTTAATGTGGTGATCCGAAGTATATTGTACAATCAGCAAAATCAGTATTTATCTTTCTCAGTAGGAAGTGCCATTACTTCGCTTTCTGTTCCTGAGAAAGAATACGAAGAATGTTTACTCAAAGCCAAAGCAATGTTTGAAGTTTTAAAATAATTTCTAAATGGTAGTCATGCTCAACAAGTTCAAAAAACATATCGATCAGAATTTTCCTTTTTTAGAAAAGAGCAAATTGCTGTTGGCCACAAGCGGCGGAATTGACAGTATGGTAATGGTTCATTTATTACATGAATTAAACTATTCTATTGCATTGTCTCACTGTAATTTTCAATTGCGAGGAGTAGAAAGTTTTGGCGACCAAAATTTTGTTCAGGAATATGCTAATGCAAATGAAATTCCACTTTTTTTAACGCAGTTTGATACTGAAGCTTTTGCGAATGATTATAAACTTTCGACCCAAATTGCAGCAAGGGAATTGCGTTACAATTGGTTTTATGAATTGTTAGAAACTGAAAATTACGATTACATTTTAACGGCGCATCACGCCGATGATAATATTGAAACTTTTTTGATCAACCTGAGTCGTGGAACAGGATTAGAAGGTTTGGTTGGAATTCCAGCTCAAAATGATAAAATTGTACGTCCGCTTTTGCCTTTTACAAGAGATGAAATTTTGGATTATGCCAAAGAAAATAACATTCAATGGCGAGAAGACAGTAGCAATGCTTCTGATAAATATTTGCGAAATAAAATCAGGCATCATTTGGTTCCGTTGTTGAAAGAATTGAATCCGCAGTTTATGGAATCGTTTCAAAAAACACAATTGTACCTGAATGAATCTCAGGAATTAGTTGAAGATGCTGCCATTATGGTGTATCAGCAAGTAGCTAAAGAAGCAGGCGAAACCATCGTTTTTGATTTGAATCAATTGCTAAAATTGCCTAATTATACGTCTTATTTGTACCAATGGTTGCATGAATTTGGTTTTACTGCCTGGGAAGATGTTTATGCTTTGGTCGAAAGTCAATCTGGAAAACAGGTTTTTGCTCCAAATTATCGTTTGCTAAAAGACAGAGAGCAGTTAATTTTAAGTCCGATGTTGCATCAGGAAGATGACAAGCCCTATTTTATAGAAAAGAATGTTAGAGAAGTTAATATTCCCTTAAATCTTGTTTTTTGTAATGCAGACGACATTTTAGGAGCTTCAAATTCAATTATATTTGTTGACCAAGATAAATTAGTCTATCCGTTAGTTTTAAAAAAATGGAATGAAGGCGATTCTTTTCAACCTTTTGGAATGAATGGAAAGTCTAAAAAGTTAAGTAAACTTTTTAAAGACGAAAAATTATCTTTATTAGAAAAAGAAAATTGTTGGGTTTTATGGTCTGAAAATCAAATTGTCTGGGTAATTGGTATTCGACAAGATGAACGATTTAGAATCGACAATTCAACAAAAAATATATTAAAAATAGCATTGCAATAATGAAAAAACTATTCTTTCTACTGACCGCTTTTTTGGTTTTCACCAATGTAAATTCTCAAATTCTGGATCCAGTTAAGTGGACGACTAAAATCGAACAAAAATCAGAAGGTGTTTTTGTATTGACTTTTAATGCGGTTATTGAAAAAGACTGGCACATGTATTCGCAATTTACTCCCGATGGAGGACCGCTAGCGATGGAAGTTATTTTTAAAAATCAGGCTGGGAATTTTAGTTTAATTGGCAAAGCCAAAGAAAGTAAAACCAGAACGGCTTACAACGATGTTTTTGAGGTAAACGAAACTTTTTTTGAAGGAAAAGCTCAAATTCAGCAAGAAATTAAATTGACTAATTCAAAGTTGAATAAGGTTGAAGTAGAACTTAATTATCAGGTTTGTAAAGAAGTGTGTATTAATCAATCTAAGAAATTTACTTTCCAAATTCCTGCTGCTAAAATTGCAGCTGTTCCAGTAATAAAAAAAGATAGTATTCAAGAAGCAGTTCAGAATACAAAAATTGCAGATGCTACAAAATTAGATTCTATTCCCACACCAAGTCTTGGTGCAAGTAATGTAGTGGAAGCTGTCGAAAAGACCACTTTACCTGAAACTGCCGAAACGGCTCCAAGAAGCGTTTGGTCGATTTTCTTTATTGCGTTTTTATCTGGATTTGCAGCTTTACTGACACCTTGTGTTTTCCCTATGATTCCTATGACAGTTAGTTTTTTTACCAAACAAAGTAAAACTCGTGCTAAAGGAATTAGAAATGCAATTATTTATGGTGTTTCAATCATTGTAATTTATGTAATATTAGGGATTTTAGTTACCTGGATTTTTGGTGCCGATGCGCTGAATGCTTTGTCAACGAATGTTTGGTTTAACCTGCTGTTTTTTGTTTTATTGATTGTTTTTGCAGCTTCTTTTTTAGGTGCTTTCGAAATTATGTT
>NCET01000278.1 GCA_002280815.1 Flavobacteriales bacterium 32-34-25
ATTTCGGCATCACCGCTGTAAATGTAACAACCTGCATCTGGTGTGAAATTGCGTCCTTTTACCCAAAGTTCGAAAGTTCCATTATCGGGTTGAGCATGAAATTTTCCTTCAGGGCCAGCCTTAACAATCATTACAGTCGATTTAGCATTCCAGCCATTTCTAAAGGTATAAAAACCTGAATTTTCCAGTGCCGATGATAAAAAATCTGTAGCTCCTTCTTGTCCATCTGTTGCAAAGTATTTTAGCAATTTATTATCCGGAAAAAGTTTTGCCCAAGATTGAAATTGTTTGATACGTCCCGCTTTTTCGTTTAACCAAGAGTCTCCAAACATAGGATTGTTATAATCAGGAAAGGAAATTTTTGCTGTTGCCACCGCCATATTTTCGATGGTTTTTACATAGCTTTCAGGAAATTCTTTTGCTACACCAGCCATTTTTGCCGAATTGTAGGCTTTCAGAAAAATTTCGATACTGGCTACGTGATAGGTTGGAGAAAGTTCCCATTGCATTCCATCAGCTAAAACCTGTAATTTTATTTCTCGATTCAGGATTTCGATACCACTTTTGCGCCAAGCTTCGGCATTTTTAAGTTCTGGAAAAATACTACCAGCGCCTAAAACTCTTTGTGCTTCAAATAGTAAATGATTTCCTTCTGCGCTGTAATGTGCAGGAATATAATCGGCTTGTTGATTGAAAAGGTTTAAAAACTCTAATAAAAAGTTGGGAGTGAAATTAGGTGAGTTTACAAATAAATTGAAAGTCCCAGGTAAACTTTGTGTACGCTCAGAAACTTCTAATGGTCGCCAGGCATAACGATCATTTTCCTTAGATAAACCCAAAGCATTTTTTTTAGCCCAATCTCTGAATTGGAAAATCCATTCTTTGGCATATTTTTCATCACCACTGCTGCGATAAGCCATTCCCATAGGTTGCCACCAGGTAACACGGTGTAATTGCCAACGTACTTCGTTGTCTTTTACAGGCCAAAATTCCCAGTTAATGTCTTTGCCATAATCATAATAACCATAACCTTTTTGGGGCTGAAATTTGTGCTCTAAGGCATTGTCGGCTTTTACTTGATTGGCTTTACCAATGTCTTTTCCTCTAAAACGAGCTTCATCACCAATATTAAAATCGGGATGTTTGATGTTTTTTCGATTGCGGTAATAGGAGAGTAGTTCATTAGCAGCTTCTTCATATTTAGCTGCTGTGTATAAACTATTCACTTTTTCTAAACCCAGATAAGTCAGATTGATATTATCGAAACTGGATTTGGTAATTGGTTTTTCTTGTGCATTGAGCAATATTGTACTAGCAATAATAAAGAGAAACGGTAAGATTTTTTTTAGTTTCATTATTATGGTTTTTAATAGATTGTTTAAAGAATTATTTGCTAAAGTCTTGTTTTATTATGGTGTTTTTTCCATTGATATTCAGTGTAATGTCAATTTTACCATTTGCAATATCATTATTTTTATTTTCTTTCATTTTTACAATTGGTGGCACGTTGCCATTGTAAGGATATACTAAGGAAATAAAATCTTCTGTTTTGTCATCGTTTTTTATTTTTTCGAAAATAAAAGCGGGGCGAGGCGTTTCTTGTTGATAGACATAAGAAACAAAGCTAGATTCTTCTTTTAAGCTTACTTTATCTTTGTTTAATAACTGAATCAAAAGGTTATTGCCATCGGCATAGTTGGTAATAATGCTGTTGTTACTAGTATTGGCAGTAGCTTTACTGTCTTCTTTTAGATTATAATGAATGCCTAAATTTCCTTTTGCAGTACCAATTGCTCTATCAATAATTACAAAAAAAGTTTTATCAATGAACAAAAATGTACGTTGGTGGTTTAAATCTTTGTAGCTAGGATTAGAATAGCTCAGAATATCTAAATTAGTACTGGTTTCCCATTTTTGTAATTGAGCATTGTTTTCGATATTTTTATTATCAATAGTCAAAGTTTGGTGTGCTTTGGTAGAACGATACCAGTCTCTTTTTGAGTTTTCCTGATTGCCTACATTAGCATATATAAAACTTCCTGAATCAGGAGTGAAATCACGGCCTTTTACCCAAAGCACAAAATTACCATTGTCAGGATGAGCGTGAAACTCAGCAGGAGGTCCGGCTTTGATTTGCATTACAGTAGCTTTCATATCCCATCCATTTCTGAAAGCGTAAAAACCAGCATTAGGAAGGCGACCAGAAAGGTAATCTGGTTTCTTGCCAGACGCGCCGTCTGTTGCATAATATTGAATTACTTTATTTTCAGGAAAAACTTTTGCCCATAACTTATAGTTTTTAAGCATCAATTCTTTATTTGTCAAAAAGGCATTACCATACAATGGAAATGTATAATCAGGAAACGAATAATTACCTATGGCTAACACCATTTTTTCGACCAAGTTGTGGTAACTTTCTGGAAACTCTTTTTCAGCACTGTTTAATTGGGCAATTTGCAGCGCATCTAAAAATATTTTAATTGTACCAATATGATAAGAAGGCGATAATTCAAACTGAACTCCATCCGGAAGAAGCTGTTTGTTTATTTCTTCGTTTAAAATAACAATTCCACTTTTGCGCCAACTTGTAGCTTCTTTCATTTCAGGAAATGAGCTTCCTGCATACATCAGGTGAAGCGCTTCATATAGTCGATGGTTGCCTATATCGGTATAATTAGTTATTACAAAATTTGCCTGCTCATGGTATGAGTTTAAAAACTCCATTAAAAAGGCAGGAGTAAAATGAGGCGAATTAATAAACATATTAAAATAAGCCGACCAATGATTGAGTCTAAAAGAAACTACAAAGGCTTTCCAAGCAAAATCTTTGTCATCTGGATAAGCACCTTGTTTGTTTTTCTTAATCCAATCACGTACTTGAAATATCCATTCTTTGGCATATTGTTCATCGCCTGTGCTACGGTATACAATTCCTAAAGGTTCCCAAAAAGCGGTTCGATGCAAAAAAGTAGTCAATAATTGGTCTTGTACCGGACGGTATTGCCAGTTGATATCCTTACCATAATCAAAAGCAGGATAGCCTTTGTGAGGCTTAAATTTGTGTAACAAAATAGCATTAGCCAGTTCGAGTGTATTTTTATTTACTTTTTTGCCGGCAAATTTTTCTTTATCGTCAATATTAAAATCCAAATGTCTAACATTGCTACGATTTCGATAATAATTTAAAAGCTGTTTAGCAGCTTCATCACATTGATTAGAAGCTGCTAATGCCTTTACTTTTTCAAGTCCCTTGCAGTCAAGATTAATTATGTCAAAACTGGATTGATTGATTTTAGCTTCTTGCGCCAAAATATTTTGTGCAAGAAGCAGGATAAAAGTAAAAATGAATATGTTTTTTAGATTTATCATCGAATTGTAATTAAAGAATCAATTTTTTTAATTGCAGCATATCTATTTAATGCTTCTAGATAATAATAGTCGGCATAATCTAATGGAGTATCAATTTCAGAATTGTAAAGAAATTTAGCTAAATAAGCATCGGATGATAAGGATTTCAAAATGTCTTCGGCATAATCAGCATACTTTTTACCGTCTTTTACTTGTGTACTCAAATCCAATAAGGCAGAAGCGATAACTGCAGCAGCCGAAGCATCTCTTGGTGCACGCTCTTCGGTATCCATTGCATTATGTACATCAAAATCCCAAACAGGTACTTTGTCTTTTGGCATTCGAGGATGATTCATTATAAAAGAAGCAATGTTTTCAGCTTGTTTTAAAAACTTTGGATTTTTACTGTTTTTATAGCATAAAGTATATCCATATAAACCCCATCCTTGTCCACGAGCCCAAGAGGAATCATCGGTTAATCCTTGATGAGTGGCTTTGCGTAGTACTTTTCCAGTTTTAGGATCATAATCAACCACATGGTAAGAACTGTAGTCTTTTCTGAAATGATTCTTCATTGTGGTTAATGCGTGAGTATTGGCTACAATAGCATAATCAGGTTTATTGAATTCCTGAGCTGCCCAGTATAAATACTCTAGATTCATCATGTTATCTATAATAACTGGATAATGCCACCATGAAAAATCCCATGATTTGATAACACCAATTTTTGGATCAAATCTATTGGCTAAATTTTGAGCTCCATCGCTTAATGCAGGAAGATAGATTTTATCATTTGTAAGTCTATGCCCATTCCCATAAGAGCAATACAGCATAAAACCAAGGTCGTGAGTGTTTTTTATATGTCTGATAGAATCTAATGCAAGTGTGAATTTTTCGGCTTCCTGAGCTAATTTTTTGTCACCAGTAAGTTCGTATCCGTACCACAGACTTCCAGGGAAAAATCCAGTAGTCCAATCGGTCAGGCCAGCCAGTCTTACAGTTCCATCAGGATTTATCGAACGCGGGTTTTTACCTGGTTTATACGTCTGAGCTGCTTTATTTAATTGATAATTAATTACTTCAGACGTTTTTTTAAACCACTTAAACGATTCATCATTTTGATTGGTTTGGGCAAACGAGCTAAAAGTAATGGTCGAGATAGCTAAAAATAAGCTAAAGGTTTTTTTCATAGTCTTCATCTTTTACGTTTATAGTTTGTTTATTTTCAATGTTTTGATAAAGCGAAGTTAATCTTGAAGTAGAAAACGCTATTTCAAATTCTATCATAAAACTTTCGAAATTGGTTAACTATAATTAAAAGAAGCCTAATTTTATTGGTTTTAGCTCAGTTGTATGATTTAATTAGCTAAAGGCTTTTAATCAAAAGAATTCCTCGAGGCTCTGCCTCGGGGTCATGCACAAAGATTAGTATATTTGTTTGATGAGTGAACATATTTTCAAACGGTATGATAAAAGCTTGTTGCTTTATCATTTGGTTTGTCCGATAAAATATCGAAGGAATGTGTAATAACTCCTTCTGGAGTCAGTTCACTTTTAATAGCCCTTTTTTAAGTATACAAAAAATATAGCTGCTAAAGTATTAAAAATACTGAGCTTTGTGTGATATGCCCCCTATGATTTTGTGTTTAACCCCCCTTTGCATGACAGCTTAATGAATAGTTTTGGTTGTTGAAAAAAAATATGTTTTATGAAAAATAAATAATGATTTTTTATGAAATCTGTGTTTTCTGTTTAACAATTTTAATTTATCTGTTAACATGTGAAAAAAATGAAATTATGGAGAAACTTTTCTCAAGATTTATTGGCTAAAAAAAAAAGCCATGTAATTAAAACCATTATTAACTAACTAAACCAAAAATGTATGAAAAATTATTTGTTGGAGGACGACTTTGACTTGTTTAAATTAGTAAGAAAAAAATCTATATTATTTTCTATAGTATTTCTTTTCATTGAATTTACAATTAGTGCTAATGTAAAATCAAAATATGAAAAAAAAATCAAATAGTGAATTTACTGATTTTAATGTACTAATAGCTGATTATGTTCAGATTGAAATACCTGTTAAAGACCATTGGAATGATTTTGATATGCTGGAAGTAGGAAACGATATGAGTTATGTTGAAGACAAATCCCATTTTGCTATGTGGTGTATGATGGCCTTTCCCTTAATTGCTGGAAATGATTTAAGAAAAATGTCTAAAGAAACTTTGGCTATCTTAACCAATAAGGAATTAATCGCTGTTAATCAGGATAAATTAGGAATTCAAGGATTTAAACATACTGCAGAAGATGGTTTGGAAACTTGGGTTAAACCTCTATCTGATGGGAATTGGGCAATAACTTTTTTAAACAGAAATGATTCCGAAAAGCAAATTAATCTTGACTGGAAAAACAATTCTATTAAGGATACTGATTTTGGATATGAAGCTGATTTTGCCAATAGTATTTATAAAATAAAAGATCTATGGAAAAACAAAGAATTTGGAACTACTAAAAAGTCTTTCAAAGCTAAAATCCAATCTCATGATGTCATTACTTTGAAATTGATTAAATAAGATTGAAGAATATCTAGAATTAAAAGTAGATGTTATAAGTAAAAAACATAAAAAAAAAACAAAAAAGGATTAAGGTTTTGAAAATGAACACTTTAATCCGTTTTTGTTTTTTATGTTTTGTTCTGTTACTTTTCCAATGCAGAAATTAATACCCTAGTTTATATACAAGTTTCAAAATAACTCAAGTATAGAAATAACAAGAAGAACTTATTTATTATATACAAAAACATTAGTAAACCTGAGCTTACTACTGTCTAAAAATTGTACTTTTATTTTTTTATTAATTCTGTGTCACTTTTTAAGGACCGGTGAATAAAAATAACTAAACTACAGTATTTCTTAAAGTTCCTATTCCTTCAATTTCTAATTCTACTACGTCTCCGGGTTCTAGAGGACGGTGAACGGCAAAGTTATTTTCGATTAAACTTCCCCAACCTACTGTTCCTGAGCCTAAAATATCGCCAGGCATCAGCGTTACATTATTTTCGGAGGCACGCTCCATCATTTGTGGGAACGTCCAATGAACGGTCTTATAATTGCCTTCGCAAATAACCGCATCATTAATTTTTGCAGTCATTTTTAAATCAAATCTGTCTCCATTATTTTTTGGCATCGTTAAATGCTCAGGATGGGATTCTCTTGAAATACTACAACGGTATTGCTCCATTTCATCTTTAGTGATGATGCATGGCCCAATAGCATTGGCGAAATCTTTTCCTTTGTGTGGTCCCAGAGGAACAGTCATTTCTCGTTTTTGGATGGCACGGGCAGTCCAGTCGTTAAAGACAGTATAACCAAAGATATGGTCATCGGCATTTTCAACCTTGATGTCTTTTCCTTTTTTACCAATAACAACTGCCATTTCCAGTTCGATATCTAGTTTTTCTTCCCCTTCAGGGCGTTTGATTTCATCTTCTGGGCCATAAATACCATGGTGATTGGTAAAATAGAAAATTGGCATTTCGTACCAGGCTTCGCCAACAGTATGGCCAAATGATTTGGAAGCATTAAGCATGTGTTGTTCAAATCCGATGTAGTCTCTAAAACTTCTTGGATTTGGCAACGGAGCCAAAAGTTTTACTTCGTCAAGTAAATAATGAGGTTCGGTAAATTCTAATTCATTTATAATCTCGAAATTAGCTTCGTGATTGTCTATGAATGTAAGCATATCAACAGGTAATCTCGAATCGGCCAGATTCATATCTACCACCGCATTGTCTTGTAACCAACCAATACGGCTTTCGCCTGCTTTATTTTGAAAAGTGATTAATTTCATCTTAATTTTTTAAATAGGTTGTGTAAGTCCCATACATGTTTTTCCCATTGTAGCTCCTACATTGGCACCTTCTGGCAATGGTTTTCCTTCAAATGTCAGCAATTCCCATTCTCCTAGTTTTTCAGAAGCTTCAACCACCATTTTACATCTTTCGAGCCTACGATCCATAAATCTTGAAAAAATAGCTTGAACACCATCTTGATAGCTTGAACACCATCTTGTTTTTTTATTTCTTCGGCCAATACTACAGCATCTTCAATAGCCAATGCTGCACCTGAACCCAATTGCGGAATCGTGGCATGAGCTGCATCACCAATAATGATAACGTTTCCTTTATACCAGGGAGCAGGAAGATTCAAAGTCTCCAATGGTCTGTAATTTACTAGTTTTGGATCAACAACCTGATCGATTAGATCTTGTATCATAGGAATAGGATATTCTGCCATATAAGACTGTAGCTTTGGAATCATTTGGTCTTCTGTTATAAAAGGATTGTCAGCACCTTCAGCAGAAACTACAAAGATGTAGCAAGTATCTTCGGTCATAGGAATGATTCCTAATTTACTCTTTTTACCAAAATATATATATCCCGTATCTAAATCCTTAGGTCTTTTAAAAGCATAACGCCAGTTCGATAATCCCACATAATTGGGTTTTGATTCCCCAAAAATTAAGTTTCTAACTTTAGAGTTTACACCGTCTCCACCAATTAAAATATCATAAGTTCCTGTTGAACCATCAGAGAAAACAACATCAACACCATCTTCTTTATCTGTGATTGTGTCAACAGTAAGTCCCATACGGTATACCGCTCCAACTTCTTTACTTCTTTCGAGTAATACTTCGTGTAAAACCCTTCTTGAAATTCCATTATGACTAGGAAATCGTCCAATAGGTGGCGTTCCTGCTTCGGCTATTTGGTGACCAGTAGGAGTACACATTTTTACCATAGGGTAGGGCGAACCTCTT
>NCET01000008.1 GCA_002280815.1 Flavobacteriales bacterium 32-34-25
CCATAATTTTGATGATATTGATTCAACTTAAAATTGCCATTGGTATCGGCTTCCTTAAAATCCATTTGAACCCAGGCATTGTAAACCTGTCCTTCTTTGTTAGTTAGGTCTTTATTAACTGCTCTACCTTCCATCAGATTATAGGCTTCCTTCATTGTGATATTGTTGCCTTTGTTGATGTAAAAAGTTTGCTCTAAAGATTCCTTTGTGTTTTCTTTAGACAGATCCATTTTATAAGAATTAAAGAAATACATATCACTTTGCTCCGATTTCTTAAAATTGAGAGTAACGTTGGCAGTAGTATCTCCATAAGTAGCCTGATGATTTAGTTTAAATTCAGGCTGTTGTTCCTTCAATTTTTCTTTTAACGCTTCTTCCAATCCCTCTCCAAAACCGCTGTACTTTACCTGATCTCTCAGGTATTCAAAATTTTTCTCGTTCATGACTATTGATTTTAAATGATTACTATTTACAAAGCTGGCAATACAGCGAGCTGCATTAATTTTTTGTTTTTCAGCTGGAGTTCTAAATGCCGACCTCCCTGCTCTTCCATAAGCTGTATCGCAAGGTATTTTCTATCTGGAATTGTGAATTTTGGCAAAGCAAATACCAGACAAACCTCCGACTTCCCTTCTATTAGTTCCGTGTTATTATAAATGTATAATGGGCTGATTTCTATTTCCTGCGAAGCGGTACGCTTGGCTTTCTTTTGATCCCGAATAAAGAATCGCAACTGGCTGATATCATAGTTAACATTCGAATTGTTTGCTATTTTTATCCTGTAATACATTACTTTTTCATATATAAACAATCCATTTAACTGAAGCTTTATATTGTATTTATTATCTTTTACATTACGCAATTTTTTCTTTTCGTAAAATGCGACTTCTGCATACGATTTTAATTCGGCTTCGTTTTCTATTTCTGTCGAACCTAGATGCTCCGACATTGGAGCTTTTTGCCCCACTACCAAATTCAATAATGGTTTCTTTTCATCGTAATTCAATACAAAAGAATAGAGTTGACCATCAGCTGTAACAACTGTAAGATTGGTTTCAGTAAAATCATGTTGAGCTGCTTTTATCTGGAGAATATTTTCTACTCCTTTTGCTTTTTGAACTAATACATCACTGCTACCCCTGTCCACACTTAGTATCGAATTTGGAAATACAATATTGGTTGTTTTAGAATAAGCGATAGCCAATGAATCCTGTTTAATTTTATAGAAATCATTACTATTTACTTGCAGTTGTCCAAATACATTGGTCATAAAAAACAGTACAACCATCGTTACCTTTACATTCATCTTTTTCATCTTTCTATTTTTTAGTTGATTATTTTCTGTTTTTGATTTTCATCATAAATAAGTACCTGATAACCCGCCTTTATTAAAACTTTCACGAGCTTAACCTTTTTACTTAAAAGATTTTTGGCTGTTTCAATACCCATCCCAGCTGCCTGAGCACCCCAGGAATCATCAAGAGAAGTAACACTCAACGTTTGTATCGAACGATCTGCAGAAGCTTTGGCTACATCACGGCTGATTGCACCTGGAATATAAATTCCTGCTAGACCATCCCTGTCATAAACCGATAAATCAACCGGAAATATAGAATTGTTGTAACGAAGACTATTGATCTTGATCGTCAATCTTTCTCCTTTTAATGAAGCGACACCAAAAAAGAAATGGTCTTTAGGAATAAGTACCCCATTAATGAAAATTGCATTACCAAGTCTAAGCTTTACTGTTGAACCATTTACTACGGTTTGTGTTTCATGAATCACGGCTTCAACTGCATTTTGATAATTTTCCGTATTTTGAGTTCCTTCAAAAGAGTAAAATGCGTTAGGCTTTTGCTGCATCGCAGTGGCAATTGAATTATTAGTATTTTTCAGTAAAGTAACCGGATCATCCTTCCCTATTCTAGCAACCGAAAACACCTTTCCTCTATTTGCTTCTGAAGTTTTCCTTAATTTTTCCTCTACACGAGCCGGATGTTGGATATCGAGTATGTTTTCAAGCATTCCGCTGAGTTTTTGCAATTCGGGATCCTCGGTATCCGATTCATTCATCGATTGCATCATTTGCTCCAATCGATCCACATCCTTCGAGTGAATTTCTGAAACACCTGAATCTCCATATCCAATATTGTTTCTCTGTTGGTTTGGTATTGGTACTGGCTGGTTAATGACCTTTTGAAGTGCTGCCAATTTTGCATATACTTTTTCTTCATTTGGATCACGGTAAATAGCTGTATTTAAAGCTCCTGTTCCTTTTTTAAAATTCTTTCTATCTCCACTAATTTCGTTTGAAATTTCAGTTGAATCTCCTAAAAAAGAATGTCGTACATAATTGGGATCTTTCTTAATCAGCTCATCTAATTTTAACGAATCTAATGCTGCTTCATCATAATAACTCATCTTATCCAAGGAAGTAGTTTCTTCAAACATAGGATTTGGGAGTTGTATATTAAATCCCTTTTCTGGGAGTGATTGCGCATTTGTGGTTTCCACTTTTCCTCCACCGAGCAACCAAAACAATACTGTAACAAAGGGTAATGTCAATAAAGGCACTACTAAAAACAGCTTGCGCTGTCTGAGCATCTGGAGTGATTTTTGCTTATTTTCCATGATAATCATTTTTAAAATTAGATTGATAATAATTTTCTATTCTTGCAAGACTGTCTAACAATCCGGGACGTTTATTCCTAATGCTATCTAGTACTCTTTTTCCTGCTGGACTGCGTGCTAGACTATCGATATAAGCCCAAAACTGAATAATTTTATTCAGTTCATTTTGACCAGCGGAACTATTCTTCTTAATTGTTGCATTGTAGCTTTCTATTGCTTTTACTGGTTTTACGATAGACGTTATTGTTATTCTTTTAGAATGTGCGTCAGAAAAACTCATACTAATCAAATAAACACTGTAACTGCAAGTACAAGCGATAAAGAACCCAAAAACAACCAATTGATTTCTAATTGATAATCTTGCTGTTTGCGTTGTCATCCACTCCGCCCATTTACTTTTCAAATAACAATAACCCTTCTCTATCATCTTTGACAGACTATTATGGTTTATAGTCTCATCCGATTCTGGTACATTTTTACTTCGTTTGAATAAGAATTTCATGACTCTTAAAGTTTATCATTTTCTGTTTTCAGCACTCAAATCCTTATTCTCAATCGTATTCCATCGTTCGATTAAAAAACCATGCGGATTATTATCACTTCGTGATACATTGCGCAAGCTTCCTTCTGTAATCAGACTTCGATGAACGATGCTGGTAGCCCGTACTATATTTTGCACGGCATAACATCGAAAATGATACGGATACTCATTGATATCAATTGCGATGCTGTCCACCGCTATGGTCTGACTAATATTGCCTGAAATAATCCCTGCGTAGTATCCATTCTCTTTTAAGTCGTCATAGACTCTTTTAGCACTATCGTCTGAGAGATAAAGTGCCTTGGTCACATTATCCTTAATAACCTTATCATCGGGATCCAGTGTGAAAAAGTATTTATGAAAAGTTTTTACATGGTCTCTAGCTTCCACAGGAATATTATCTTTTCTGTCTGAAGCATAAGCCTCCAATGCTTTGCCATTGGCAAGGATATAAATCTTAGACTGCATTTCAGACACCAGCCTAAAGCTTTTGTAAACCGAAAAACAACCTATCACAATACATCCTACTATAACCAACATCGAAAAAACTCTTACCTGTCGAAAAGCAGTATCTATATTTTTCATTTTTGTAAACATGATATTTTCATTTAATGATTATTTGGAATTTCCTTTTAGTTTATCTCCCATATAACTTTCTTTATCTCCAAAATAAGGGGATGAAGTTTGGTTACCAGACATGCTTTGAGACATACGTCCCACTGCATTACCCATCGCATCGGCTGCCATTCCAACTCCTGTTGATGCGGTACTAACCGCAGTACTAGTGGAACTACTAAAAATATTAGTTACTTTTTGACTTAAAGCCCCACCACCACCTGCATGGACAATATAATTCGCTACTGAAGGCACTGTGAAATAGCCTACGATACCGATAATCATAAACACGAGATAGGCCATATCTGTTCGGCTAAAAAAGGTATCTCCCTGATTGTTGACCTGGGATATATCCAGTTCCAACATTTTTTCCTGTATTTTCCCAATGATACTTCCGAAAATATTAGCCACGGGAAGCCACAGATAAATATTGATGTAGCGCGCCAACCAGACTGTTAGTGTATGCTGAAAGCCATCGAAAACGGCAATACCGAAAACTAGTGGTCCCAGAACAGAAAGTACGACCAATTGAAAAGTTCTTAGGGTATCAATACAAAGTGAAGCTGCTTCAAAAAGCACTCTCAAAACTTCGCTCATCCACTCTTTAACTGAATTACGAAAGTTAAACGAAGCCTTAGCCATTGCAAACTTGATATCATTACCAATCCCCTCAAACATGCCTTCATCTGATGCATCGGCATTATCATGTGTATATTTATACCAACGATCCTGATCACCACTCCCCGATTCTCCTACATACATCTGCCAGCTGTCTGTGCTTTTAATGGCTTCTTCTTTTTTCTGTAAAAGGACTTCAATGGCTTTATTCGAGCCTTCCATCATAGATGCTGTAGCTGTAACAGTAGGTTTCATCACTCCGTTAATCAACCCCAATACCGAAGGAAAAATCATGATACAAAAGCCAATTACAAACGGACGGAATAGAGGATAAAAATCAACGGGCTCAGCATTGGCAATATGCCTCCATACTCTTGAACCGATATACCAGATAGTAGCAAAACCAGCTATACCCTGACCTACACCCAACAAATTGCTACACAAAGGCATCAGTTCATCATAAAGCTGATCGAGTACAGCATGAAGACCATTCATGTCGTCTCCCAGACTTTGAGCATTAGCAGTAAAAGACCAAAATAAACTAACACTTATAACTAGAATAATCCTGTTTATCTTTTTCATAGCATCCGTTATCTAATTGGTTACTTTATGTAGATTACTCAGAGAATTTACATCATTATACTCTTTAGAACGCTGTACTTTTAGTACTGAAGTATTCGCATTAAAGTTTCTTAGAAACATCAATTTGTCCTGCATATCGGCATAGATTCTGTCAATGGATTCCAATCGCTCATCATCAGACATTCGGAGTTTATTAGCGGTGATAACCGTAGTGAGTTCATCAAGGTTACGCAAACTTTGCTTGAAAAGATTGGCATACACCTTTTCGATATACCGTATTTCTTTCTCATTAAAAAGACTACTACTTTTAAACCTTTTCGATGCCGTCTTATACTCCTTTACCAAAAGCATTTGATAATTAACTATTTCTCCAATGCGTTTGTATTTTCTCACTGTAGGGCTCACCTGCATTAGTCCATCGATAAAAGTCTTGTGTAGACTAAAATTCCCTTGCGACAAATCTTTAATCGTGTTATAGCCTCCATTGAGTATCACATAGCCTTTTTTCATATCCTGCAAAATCTGCTTAAACTGAGTAAGCTTCTCGATATTCAACAATAACTGCTGCATTTCCTGCGATTGTGCCAAAGTTTTTGATGGCACAAGCATTGTTAAGAAAATGATCCAAATAACAATTCTCCCTTTCATAATCCATCTTTTAAAATACCATAGTGTTTATTAGTCATTTGCACTTCTTTTCTCTCCTTTACTCTTGATAGATGCAGTAACTTCGCTTGCTTATTAAAACTTTGAATGAAGCTGTAATTATCCATCATCGAATAATACAGGCTATCAATCCGCTCTATTCGCTCATCATCTTTCATTTCAAGTTGCCCGTCTGTTGTTACTATTATCAGTTCGTCTAAAGTGTCGTTACAATTACCTATTAATCGACTAAAAACCCTGTTGATATAATCCAGTTCTGAGCCATGAAATAAATCCCCTTCTTTAAAATCGGTATAAGTCCGACGATAGCTTTTCATAATTTTTAATTGCAGACCTATTATTTCAGCGACTCTGGTGTAATTCTTAATTTTCGGATTTACTTTTTTTAAGGAGTTGAAATAATCCGTGTGGAGTTTCAAATCACCCCGCTTCAAATCGCCAATAGTATTCAGACCTTTCTTGGCAATAGAATAACCTTTTTGCGCAGCATCGATATATACTTTTAAAGCTGCAATCTGTTGAAGTAACACTTTTCGTTGCTTTGCTTGTGCGTTCATGTTACTCATTAGTAAAACCGTAAAGAATACCAATAACAATAGCTTTTTCATCAGTTTAGTTTTTATTTTGGAATGGCATAAAACCGCCTAACCGCCTCCACTTCATGCTGTGTTTTGGCTCTTTGCAGACTTAGGAGTACATTCTGTCTGTTAAACAGTGTTAGATCATTGTAATTGACATCAATCTGATTCGCAGCTGCATTGATAATCTCCAGCCTTTTGGCATCACTCATCTGGGTGGTGAAAGAATCCAGTATCAAGAATATCTGGTCAATATTTTTGACACTCTCATCCAGAATACCAGAATATACTTTTTGCATATAATCCAATTCCGCTTCGTTAAAGTGACTGTCTTGTTGGAATAGTGTCCAGGCCCTCTCATATTCATTGACAAGTCGTATCTGTTTTTGACTCACATCCCTAATCAGTTGATAGTAGGTAATGATGGATTTCACTTTAGTCAGTTCCTCATAATAATCCCGATACAGATCGCGTTGTTTTTGAGTCCAATCCGATATTTCATTTAATTTCAATTTCGAAAGAATGTTTTCTATTTTCTTCTGGGCATTCTGTAGCCAGATTGTTTTGTTTTGCAATCGCTGTATTCTCAAATCAATTGCTTTAATTACTTTTTTTGCTGCCGCCTTAATCAATCCAACAATAGGAAAGGCTGCGGCTGTTTCTGCAGGTCTGGCTGGAGTACTGATTAGTAATAAGCACAGTAGACATACCATAATTTTTCTCTTCACTTTCATAATCCTTCTTCATTTAGATTCCTCTTCTGATGTCAAGTGCCAGTGCAGCGATTCCCTTTTTGATGTCTCCGTCAAACTTGTTGGCATATTGCTGCACTTTTAATTTTTCTATCTCCTCTGTAGTATAAGCTAGGTATTCTTCCAACGATACTTCCGTTCGGTATACTTTGGATTGCATGCCTCCCAGCGAAATAAATACTTCCTTATATTTCTTATCTGGATCGTTGGCTTTATTAACCGAAAGCACCAAGGCTTTTTCCTTTTCTGTCAGCCCCAGAAGTTCCTGAATCTGGTCGAATTTATTTTGATATTTACTCTGGTCGAGCAATATTTTACAGTCGCTGTTATTGATGATAGCCTGCTTTACTACTGGAGATGAAATGATGTCTTCAACCTCCTGAGTTACGACAATGGCCTCTCCAAAAAACTTTCGTACTGTTTTAAATAAATACTTTATATATTCTGCCATACCTTCCTTTGCTATAGCTTTCCAGGCTTCTTCAATTAGTATCATTTTACGAATACCTTTGAGCTTGCGCATCTTACTGATAAAGACTTCCATAATGATGATGGTGACAACCGGAAAAAGTATCGGATGATCTTTGATATTGTCCAATTCGAATACGATAAAACGTTCTTTTAATAACTCTAAATTTTCAGTCGCATTTAGCAAATAGTCGAACTCTCCTCCCTTGTAATAGGGACGCAATACGTACATGAAATTATTGACATCAAAATCCTTTTCTTTGACTTTATCCCCTTCCAATACCTTTACAAAATCATCCTTCAGGAAATCGTAAAAACTATCAAAACAAGGAAACAGTTCTGTATTGGATTCCAGCTTTTCATAATACAGCTGAAGTGCATTCGATAAAGCCACATACTCACTTCGGTTAAAGGTTTCATTGTCTTTTTTCCATAACGCAAGCAGCAGTGTTTTTATACTTTCCTTTTTCTCTGTATCCAGACTATCGCCTTCTCCGATGTAAAAGGGATTGAATCGAATGGGATTCTTTTCATCATAGGTGAAATAATAACCGCCTACCATATCGCAAAGTCCTTTGTAACTGTGTCCCACATCCACCAATACAATGTGCGTACCTTGCTCATAATAACTTCGTACCATGTGATTGGTGAAAAAGGATTTCCCGCTTCCTGAGGGGCCCAAAATAAACTTGTTCCGATTCGTACAAATTCCCATTTTCACTGGTTCATCACTGATATCCACATGAACGGGTTTTCCAGTCAGACGATCCCCCAAACGAATTCCGAACGGACTTAATGACGAACGATAGCCCGTTTCCATATTCAAGAAGCAAACGGCTTGTTCCGTAAAGGTGTCGAAGGTGTCATTCATAGGAAAATCAGCTTCATTTCCCGGAATACCAGCCCAAAATATCTGGGCCGCCCCTACCGTTTCCTGTTTGGCTGCAGCATCCATCTGTGCGAGTGCTGATGAAACCTTATTTTTAAGATCTTTCAATTCTTCTTTATTTTCTGTCCATGCCAATACATTAAAATGTGCTTTTACAGCCAAACGTTGTTGACTTATAGCCTCATTCAGAAAATCATTGGTTGCATCACGGGCAATACTGTTTTCTCGGCTATAGGCCGATAGCGACTGTAATCGCAATCTTTTACTTTCTAATTTTTGCAATGTTTTCTGGGCATCCTCAATAAACAAATATTGGTTATAGATGTGGTTACACGATAAAAGTTGTCCCAGTGTTGAAGCAAAACCAATACTGAATTTGGTTTTATCTGTTGAGTAACGGTCGAAGTTAATACGACTGCCACATAAAGTAGGAAGATCGGCTGCATCGCCTAAGGTGTACATTTGGCAATGCTTGTCTCCTACTTGCAGACCATCTTCAAATGAAATATCCTTAAAAACGAAAGGACTTTCCTTTTCGGATAAAAAGCAATACTTCTCAATCAATCCTATTTTACGGCTCTGGCTTCGCAATTCATCATTACCTAGGCGGCGTAATTTCACAAAACCACTATCTTCCAGTATGCGTTTGAATTGTCCCGTACTATCTATAAAGTCCTGTAGTAATTGTGTTTTAAGTGTTTCCTGAGGAACTATCGAACTTCTAATGAGATTGGAAAATAAGGAACTGGACGCTTTTCTTCCTACAGGTTTCTTCGTTAGCAAAATGTAACAAGAATGATCTAAAAAAGGACGTTCGTTAAAAAAAAGCTCACTACTACGACTCAGAAAACTAGTATCCTCCTTAGTAAAGTCCGGTTCGTATTTACTGTCTATAAACCAATCCTGTTTGTGCATTACGCTAAATTTTGGAAGTATCTTAATAGCCTTTACCCAGGATTGATGAAAGGCTTCATATTCCTGATCCGATAGTGTAAATAGCTCCGGTAATTCTACCTTAAACACTACCGTAATATCCCCTTGTTTGGATAAAATGCAGTCATGCTGCACATCCATAATCGGTAAAATAGCATCCATCCTCTTTTCCATCTTCAATCGTATTTACCATTTTCTACTTTCAATTCATCATAAAAGCTTTTCTGCTGTAGGTTCGTACTGCTTTAGGCAATTGCTTTTTTGATAAAGCCTTCATCAAACCATATTCGCCATATTTGTGACTCATCCTATAAATTTTCATAACTAATATAGCTCCTGAAATACCTATAATCCCGACACAGACAAAAGACGGAATACCTATGATATACAATATTGAAAAGACAATCATTAGTAGGATAACTCCGCCTCCCAAATACCATATATACTGCGCTTTAAGTCCTTTGAATTCTATACTTTGATTAATCCCTTTATTAATGGGATACACGCTATTCCCCATACTGCTATTTTTAAATTTTGAACAGGATTTGTTTACTCGAAGAATTCTAGCCTCTTTAGATTAAACCCCGAAAAAAGATTGGATTACAGTAGCTACAACAACCAGAAAAACACAGCTGCCAAACCAGGCTGCAGCAACTTTACCGGTATCAGGATCACCGGCATTCCATTTTTGATAGACCTTAACAGCTCCAATTAATCCTAGTATCGCTCCAATGGCATACATCAGTTGGGTGCCTGCATCAAAGTAACTTCTCACCTGTTGATTCGCTTCATTAATTCCCGCAATGCCATCTTGAGCATAGATTCCATCATTTAATGCTGATACTAATATGGCAGCAGTAATAAAAAACATTTTCCCAGGACTAAACTTCTTAAATTTCCAATTCCATTTTTTCATAACACATTCATTTAAAGTTTGAAACAATTCAGATAAAAATGCGGAGGATTTACCGCTGTAGTATCACCTCTTTCTCTAGTCACCTTAAGCCATACCGCACTGGGACAAACAGGGGCTATTCCTCCGCAATTAGTATTATAAGTTTTTTAAATTCCAAAGAGCATCAACTTCTTGGTGAGTCAAAAGGACTGACTCTTGTTTTTCACATTCGGAAACGATTAATTCATTGATAGAGGAACGTAATGGAGAATTCCCTAACAAAGGATGTTCCTTCAGAATGAATCGTAAATGATCTTCAAAATCCTTCTTGATAAGTTTTTTTTGAATAGCATCAGTAATAGCTTTTTTCAAGCTAGCGGTGAATTCTTCCACTTCATTAAAAACGGGATCAATAGTCTCAAATTCAACTGAAGTTTTTAAAATTTCATCCGATTTTTGGTAATCGAAATCATAATCCGATTTTGGAATCAACTTCCTTTCTAAACCACGGAATTGAAGTTTCCGCTTTCCGCTTACTAAATCTTTGATGTCATCAAAATAGTAACGTAACCCCACAAACAAATACCAAACTATTGATAGCAAAACAACCACAACCATGTAATTGTTCCATGAAATACCTGTTAACATACATCTTCATTTTTCGTTCTACATTAGTTTCTTTTCTCTCAATCCGACATTTAATGCCGTTTCATCTTCAGTACATCACAAAGGAACACACAGAAACTGCGTCATACAAGTACAACTATTTTCTTGTACCTCTGTACCTCATTAGTTTGTTTAAAAATTTAAGACAATAGGAGTTAATAATAAATTTAGTCCTAAGAGGTACAATTAGGTTCTATTTAAAAACAAGCCGCAGTACTACTTCCTTTCAGGAAAAAGTACTGCGGTCGTAAACGACAAGCTTGTTTTAGCTTATCCAAAATTGTATTATTGATTCCACTTTTATTTCGGCTCCATGTTATTACACCTGCATAAAAGACGAATCAGAGTTTATAAATTTCCCATCGACTTCCTCCACTTCTTTAATTTTTTTTTTATGAACGCTATTTTGTTAATAACAATTTTCCTACTTCTGCATGTAATTGTTTATTTTAGGATCTTTAAATTAAATACTATACCAATACCTCAGTTCAGTTCACAGTGCACAAAAAATATTTGAGTCAAAAAGACTTGATAAAAGTCAGGATTTATTTCAAATTTTGTTGCAACAGGCGTTTAAAGGGGAATTGAATTAAAAGCAAAATATTATGAATTTCATTAAGTTATTTTTTGATATTACCAAACTACCAATAAAGATTTTTATTGCTGTTTCAATCTTTACGGGTGTATTTATTTTCTCTCCTCATGTAATTTTAAAACAACTGCATTTGGATAGGTTTAATGAATATGCCGAATATGTAGGTTTAATTTTTTTATTTTCTACAGTTCTTGTAATTCTAAACTTAATCATCTGGATAATCAATAAAAATAATATAAAAAATATATTTAGAAGAGTAATCAATTGGTTGAAGTCTTTGCGTTTAAAATTTTATTTTAAAGTTTTATTCTTAAAATTTTTAAATAAAACAATAGGTTGGTTACAATCAATTCATTCCTCATTTTCTAATGACAATCTGGAAAATAACGCCTACTCATCATTATCTCCAATTGATAATAGTGACGAAGACGGTAAATATTCTGAAGCACTACTTTGGGCATTAAAAAACAGAAAAAAAGAAGATATTAAAAATATTGCTCTTACGGGGCCTTATGGCTCTGGAAAAAGTAGTATCCTGAAAACCTTTCAAAAAAATTATAAAGATTGCGATTTAAAATTTTTGAATATATCGTTAGCAACTTTCAAAGAAGAAAAAAAAGTTGATAGTCAAAAGAAAGAAAACGAAAATAATAAACCTGACGGAGAAAAAAATATTGTCGCTAATAATGGTAATACCTCAGAATTATTACGCCTAATTGAAATAAGTATTCTTGAACAAATTTTTTATCACGAAAAAGACAGTAAAATTCCCGATTCGAGATTTAAAAAAATCAAAAGCTTCAATAAAACAACAATATTCTTTACCACAATCGGATATTTACTTTTCATAGTGGCTGCTTACAACTATTTTAATCCCTATTTCATACAAAGTATTTTTAAAGATTTTCCAATAAACAATACGCTATGTGATAGTATTTATTATGGCAGTTTGATAATAATTGTTATTGGAACCTATTTTATAATTCGAAAATCAATTCGACTTATAAGTGCTATTACAATAAGTAAATTGAATATTCAAAATGCTGAAATAAGTATCGCCGAAAATTTGAATAAATCGATTCTTAACCATCATATAGACGAATTGTTATATTTTTTTTCTGTCCGTCCTTATAATGTAGTCATTATTGAAGATTTAGACCGTTTTGAAGAAACAGAAATTTTTACCAAGTTAAGAGAACTTAATTTACTGTTAAACAATTCAAAAAAAACAAAGAAAAAAGATATTGTATTTATATACGCAGTACGAGACAATATGTTTACCGATAAAGAACGAACAAAATTCTTTGATTTTATTGTCCCAGTAATACCAATAATTAACTCGTCTAATTCAAGTGATATTTTATTAAGAAAAAGAAATAAATTCAATTTAAATCTTAGCGATGCCCTCATTGAAGATATTTCTTTCTTTATTGATGACATGAGATTACTCCATAATATCACCAACGAATTTTATCTATATACCAAAAAGCTCAATCAAAATTTAATACCAGATAAATTATTTGGAATAATTACATATAAAAATATTTATCCAAACGATTTCATGAAGTTGAGCAAAAACGAAGGAGAACTTTACAACATCTTCTCGGCAAAATCGAAATATATTAAAGAATTAGTTGAAAACACTGATGTAGAAATTAAAGAATATAATGAACAAATCTCGGATCTTGGAAAGGTTTATTTAGATAATATAACAGACTTGCGCAAATTATACCTAGCACAAATAATTTCCCAATTACCTGGATTTAGTTCTTTTGTAATCAATAGTGTTACTGTTGACATTAGTACTTCAACTACCGATGAAAACTTTGAATATATAAAGTCTATTGAGTTTTCATACAATCAGATTATATATAATTCTTACAGTGGAAGGGAAAGCACCCAAGTTAAAGAACCAAATTTAAGGTTTTCGGCGATTGAAAAATTAGTACATCCTTCAAAATTATACTTAGAAAGAGAAAAGGAGATTATTGAAATTAAAAATGGGAAAATCAGAACTTTAAAAAATAAAATACAGGAACTAGAGCAGCAAAAACAAAAAGTGAGAAACTTCAAATTGACTGAATTATTGACATCCAGTCTATTGCCTGAAATTAAGATTAGCGAAAATCTTAATAAAGACCTTATGTTGATTATATTAAGAAATGGTTATATAGCTGAAGATTATACTGATTATATTTCATTATTCCATGAAGAAAGTATTACGCGTACCGATTACCAATTCCTTATTAATATAAAAAATAAGAATAACCAGCCATTTGAATATAAACTATCAAAACTTGAAAAATTAACAGCAAAAATTAGTGCTTTTGACTTTCAGACAGAATACACCTTAAATTATAATTTATTAGATCATTTATTATCAAATCCAGGTAGATACAATACACAATTAGACTCAGTTTTTACCAAACTCAAAGACGAATCCAAAATATCTTCTGATTTTATTAAAGCTTATTATGAAATAACACCAAATCTCGAAACATTTATAAAAATACTGTGTAACAGATGGACTAATATTTGGGGCTTTGTAGTAACAAGTCCAGATTATTCAGATGAATTAAGAACACGTATTTTCAAAAGCATACTCGAATTTACTGAAGTAAATACTATTAAAAAGATTGCTAGTCAATCTTCATTCAAAACAAAAATTTTATCCGATTCATTATTTTTAAATAGCATTGAAAATACTACCAAGCTCAAAAACATCATAGAGCAATTGGGCTTATTATTTTCAAAAATTGACTTTGAAAACTCTAACGATGAAATGTTAACTTACATTTACCAAAATAATCTTTATGAACTTGATATTCAAACTATTGCTTCGATTATTAAAAAGTTTGGTAAATTTAATCAGATAGATTTTGATAATTCAAATTTCTATGCAATAAAAAATTCTGAAGCCAAACGCTTAATACAACACTTAGAACTGAATTTTGAAAAATATATTGAAAACATTTATCTAAAAATTCCAACCAACAGCAATGAAAAGTTAGAATCATTAATTGAATTGCTTAATGAAACTACTTTAAAAATTGGCAATAAAGAATTGATTATTTCGCAAGTTAATACCAAGATTGACAAGCTCTCAAAAATAACTAACGATAATTTATATGAAATACTATTAGACAATAATAAAATACTTGCAACATGGGAGAATCTTTTATTTGCTTACAACAGCGAAGAGTTTGCTGAAGGCGAAGAAGAAAAAGAAATTCTCACTTCCATCATAAACTTTATAAACTTACTTGAAAATGCAAAAAATCTTTCTAATACTAAGATTCCAAAAGAAACAGATAACGATTATAAAGTATTTTGGAAAAAAATACTCGAATCAAATGAAATAGAAAATGAGTCATACAATTTAATTACTAAAAGTAGTCCTTGGTGGTACAGCACGCTAAAATTTGAAAAACTATCTCAAGACAAAATAATATCATTAATAAATAATACTTGTATATCTCCAACAAAAGAGAGTCTTAATAATCTAAAAGAATTCTTTGATGGTCTCAATATAAAATTGTTTGAAAAACGTAAAACAGATTATTTTAAAATTCTCCATGAATTAACTTTCGATAGCAGAGATTTAAAATTAATCCTACTTTCAACGGCTTTAGAAAATCCTGAGAAATTAAAAATTATAAATATTTGCTCTACTGACACAATCAAAACTAATGCGAACTTACAGTTAATCGCTTCTATTTTATTAAAAGATGCTTCTTTTACTGTAGATGATGAAATCATAAAATCCATACTCATTAACGGGAGTGTTCCAATTGATAACAGAATCAAAATTTTTATAAAATATTCGTCTAAGTACGACAACGAATTTATAGATTCATTCCTTAAAAGTCTGGGAGGTGATTACGCTGATATTACAAATACTAGCTTAAAAGCAAAACTTAAAAAGACGGACGAGCATAGAAAGTTACTGGATATAATAGAGCATAAAAACTATATATCTTCGTATTCAGAAAAGGAAAAACACTACATGGTAAATCATAAAAGAAAACAATAACCTTAATTTTGAAGACAGTTATTTATGGTATCATGCCAGAAGAACTATAGGTGCTTTTTTTGATGCTTACTTAATGAACAATCTTTGGGATTACAATCCTTTTCCTGAAAATGATATTTACGAAATGCTTCAATGTATTAAACCGCTTCTTAAAAAAAATAAAGACCGGTATATTTAATATTATCAAAAATGGTGAGAGAAAGTAAGTATACGAATTAATTTTCTAAAATCGATAACATACTCATTTCTAGTCAGAATACATAAGAAATCTAAATATTGATTCTTAATTACAACTAACTATTCCACTGCTATATTTTTTTATTTAGCTAATTTATGATCCCTTATTTTTAATTAATATGATCTAATTTTCTTTATAATTTTTTCTAATGTTTCAATGGCTATTTCCTTGTCCTTATCTTCAGCATTATAGGATTTGCTGCGTACAGAATGATAAGAAAGATCACTTTTATAGGGTGTAGAAAGATAAGGAACTATCATTTTAAAAACGGCACTCATTGATTTAGCATTCAATATTCTGGACTCATCGCTGGCTCGTAAAATCAGACCAATTTGATCAGCTGATAAAAGACATGTGATCTTATTCTCCTTGCTACTTTCCTTTGGTGAATCTAAACTTTTTTCTGAATCTTTTAAAGAAACTAGTGGTTGTCCAATCTTTTTTTCGAGATATGCTATTTCCTGTACAAACCAATCACTAATGACTGTTTTCAGATTTTGATTTTTTGGATTAAAACGAATGTTTTCATTAGAGTACATCTGATTAAATTCTTTGAAAAGAAACAATAATTCTTTTAATCTTTCAGCTTCATTGTTGAACAAATCTATTTTTCGAACGATGGAGTTCTTAAAATAATTGATATACTTAATACTATTGAAGTTCATATAAATGAGTAACTCATCCAGAGCTGAAAAGGAACTCACTCTTTTTGGCGTTTCACAGAAATTTTCTAATTCATTAATCAATTCTTTTCGATACAACACTTCCCTATAAGTTACCGAAGAGTTGTTTTTTGAAAATATAAAAGCATACAAAATAATCAGTAGTATATCAGTAATACATTTATTATCTACAACCTTTACCAGCTTTTGTTTCAGCTTATCTAACTTTTGCTTGAACTCATTTTTAAGAATCTCAAAATAGGTTACAGGAACTCGCTCATCAACATCTAAATAATTTAAAAAACGACTTTCAATAAACGCTAATAGTTCTTCCAAACTATTCACTAAAGTATTCATAACTTCTGAAAGATCCTGTTTTTTAAACACCTCATGTTTTTGATATTCTACAGCATTATCTAAAAGAATTATTAAAGCAGAATGGTATTTCTTTACCTGAAGTCTAATTTCTGTTTCCTTAAGCAAAAGAAAAATGTACTGATTTAATTGGATTTGAATGTGTAATGTTTCACTTAAAATTTGTTCTGAAATAGCAGATAACTCTTGAGTTGTGATAGTACATACGAAATTTTTTCTCGGATTTAGAGTTGTCAAAATCAAAGAATCTAACCATCCTAAAAGATATGTTTGAGGCATCGTCATTTATTATCACTTCTGGTTAATATTTAATTACATAAAAACCCAGCAATTTACCCATCATCCAAACCAAATTCAGCTCATAGATGTATATTAATATTTGCTATAAATGAAGTAATGTTAAATTCAAATTGATCCGTTTAATTAATAAATACACTCTTTGATTCTAGTAAATTTAAAAAATATATTTTTTGTTTTTTTACGGTTTTCCGTAATCACATAAGAAAACTACATTTTTTAACAGTAATTTATTTCTATTGAAGAATCAAACTATTTACTTTTACTTTCTAATTTTAAAAAACTATCATGAAAGATCTATTCGAAAAAATCAAAGCTGAAATCGAAACATTCAACACAGAATCTGAATTACATATCGAAAAAGGAAATAAAGCTGCTGGAACTAGAGCACGTAAATCTTCTTTGGAGTTAGAGAAACTTTTAAAAGAGTTTAGAAAAGTTTCTGTTGAAGAATCAAAAAAATAATTTGTTTAAAATAATAGAAGCTCTTTATCAAATCTAAAGAGCTTCTATATATTTTTTCATTAACAAGTAATATGGATTTTAGTACATAAATAAAGATGTAAAACACTTTTATTTATTATCAATTCCTTCAATAAAATCTATAATATCCAGTTTTATAAATTCCCAATAATTACCTCTTAAACAATCAGGTTCGAAATCATCATCAGCCTCTTCAAAGTCAGTAAATTTAGTTATTAAAACTTCTCTATCGTGAGTATAAGGATAACGCTTTTTATGAAGAGCAAACATACCTTCTATAGTATAATCTTCTCTCAATTCATGGATATCCCAAAAATCTTTTTTTCTACCAGTTCTTAAAATAACATCCAGCTTCATAGCTATAATTTCTTCAACACTCGCTAGTCGTATATCATCCACCACTATTACTCCATTAATAAAAGGATCCGTATAAAACAAATCCAGTTTGATAGCATCATCTTGACTATTCCCAACAAAATAAGATTTACCAAAACCAATCACATTATAATTAGAAGTGTCAACATAAGGATAATGTTCGCGCAAAAAAGCCTCTATACGATCAAAGTTAATCGAGTTGTATTCAGCATCTGTAAACAAATCGATATCAACAGACATTCTATGTCCTCTATGTAAACTCAATGCTGTTCCACCTACTAACCGAAAATCAGCAAAAACATCAGATAACATTAAATGGTTAAGAATTTTACGCAGTAATGGGGTTACAGTATTATAATAAAGCATCTTTACTAGGGAGTTAATTTAATATTTCATCAACCGTTTGAGCACCATAAAAACGGATTATTTCATTCTTTTCTATTTCATTTCCACGTTCAAAAACTCTTTTAATAATGGCTTTTTTCTGCTTCTCCCAGTCAATGGTATTAATTTTAGTATCCCAAAATAATACCGGTCTCAACTGAGGCAAATCAGTACGGAGTTTATTTTGCTTTTTTTTCTCCTGTTCAATATCATAATAAACCTGTAGAATCATAAAATAGCCTTCTTCTAAACCAAGTGCTTCCTCTATTTTTAAGGCTAATGAAGTATTCATTCCTCTCTTACCTTTGGTAATAGCTGTTAGCGTTTGTGGATACTCTTGCAAAGAAAGCGCAAATACCCCCTTACGCAAATGGCGTTTTTCCAATTCCCGCTCCAGTACAAAGCCAGGATGTATCCCTTTCAATAGTTGTAAATTAGATTTCATACAACAAAAATAAACAAATTTGTTTACTCAAGACTGTTAAGTTGTGTTAAATCTATTTTTGTTCTACTCAATAAATGATATTTTTTTAGCACAAAATCAATTATAAAAAGTCTCTTTCAATTGGGAGAAACTCTTAAAAGAGTTAAATAAAGTTTCTATTAAACAATTTTTAAAAAACGTCTGAAACAATTAGTCTTTTGGATTTTCTGAAGAACTTTTTTTATTGAGGTTGTAAAAGACAATGTTAATCATAAAATACATTTTAGTATTTACTGACACAAATAACACTTGTCAGTTAAATCAAAAGAATATAATTATATTAAAAAGACAATCTGTCACTACGAAGTAGTACATCGGCTTTTCGGGTAGTTTAGCGAAAAAACTGACACACGTGAAATAAAGGGCTTGTTTTTGATAAGATAATCCTGTTAATAAAACCCTTAGTCCTAAACTTCTCACAGTCTGACGTGGTTTTTACGAATAATTGAAAAGATTATCCGTTTTTTTTAAGAGGTGCAAAAATAGTTTTTTTTTTTTTTTCTTGCAAATTTTTTAACAGTTCTTTTCCGGAGATTCTCAATGCCGATAAATTTGAGGTATTCCTAAAAAAAATTAAAATGGGAAAAAATCAGCACGTAGTCCCCCATAAAGATGGGTTTGCCGTAAAAGGTGAAGGAAATTCGAAGTACACAAAAATTACTTCAACGCAAAAGGAAGCGATAGATTACGCACGGCCAATTGCAAAAAATCAAGAATCAGAACTGGTTATTCATAGACCTAATGGGCAAATTCGAGCCAAGGATAGCTATGGAAATGATTCATATCCCCCAAAAGGATAATATTAACCTTAACAAGCCTAAAATTAATTTAGGCTTGTTCTTATTAACCAAAAAAAACAATGGAAGAAAAATTTATACAAAAAGCAGTAGTGTTTAATCCTGAAGATCGTTCGGGTAAACTAAAAGTAGAGAAGTTATGGGAATTGATAGAAGATCATCCTTATAAAGATAAAATGTACATTGACTTTGAAATTGAAAAAATTAAAAATGAAATAATAACAATTGATTATATAGACACCGTTTTCAAACGAGTAAAACATTTCAGTACAAATTACAAACGAAAACTAATCAAAGCTCAAATTAAGGATATCAATGTTTTTGAAGAAATACTTGTAATTGATGGGGAAAAGAAAAAAGAAATAGTTTTTCAATTTGAAGAATATGTAATCATTGATGAAATAAAAGAAAATTTAAAAACAGTTGCCAAATATGAATCAAAAAACACTTATTTGGATGAATATGTGATGACTAAGTACGCAAATAGTCTGTTCAAAAATGGATTTTCTGATTTGGCAAAACAAAACATTCAGTATTTTAAAGATTTGGCTAGCAGCTCTGATAATTATAACAAGCATAGAAGTTATCGTCTTGTTGAGAATGATGGTATTACCTATTTGAGAGGTATTACCTCAATTGATAAATATTATGAATATGGGGTTGATTTTGCATTTGTGGCTTCGATGCTTGTTTTTCATAGCTTTATGAAGAAGAGTCAGGGCGTTGAATATGAAATAAAGTCTGCGCATATTAATGAATCCAAATTAGAAATTATAGTTGCGGAAAAATTCAAGAAAGATGCAGGAGAGTTTGGCAAAGTTTCAACAGCGATAAAGGTTTCAACAAATGATCTGGGGCAGGGTTCCTTGAATTTCTTAAATATCATTAAAGTCGGTAAGACGGATAAAAATGGATTTTATTTGTTCCCAAAACAAAACCGATTTGAAAATAATAGGGTGATTATTTCTCATACCACGAAACCTGAGAATGTTTTTGCAACATTAAAAGCGTTGGAAAATGTT
>NCET01000279.1 GCA_002280815.1 Flavobacteriales bacterium 32-34-25
CTTATTCATGAAATTGCGCATTTAGTAGCTTTCGAGAAATTTGGTCGTAACATCAAACCACATGGAAACGAATGGAAATATGTTTTTCAGCAATTGATGGTTCCTTACATTCGACCTGAAATTTTTCCAAATCAATTGTTGCCTTTGCTGGCAAGACATTTTAGAAATCCTAGTGCGAGTAGTGATACTGATACTACTTTATCACTTGCTTTGAAACAATTTGACAAGCAAAACGATAAGAATTATGTTTTCGAAATTCCATACGGCAGCGTTTTCCGAATAAAAAACGGTAAGGTTTTTAAAAAGATAGCCGTTCGCACCAAACGCTATGAATGTTTGGAAATGAGTTCCGGACGCTTGTATTTATTTAATCCCAATGCTGAGGTGGAGTTGATTTCAAATTCCAATTAATTAATAAACTCCAAATATTCAAAACCCCAAATTCCAATCCAGAAGTTTCGGGATAAAATTGGAATTTGGGATTTTTTAATTGTAATTTGAAAAAGAGTTATTCTTTCAAATAAGCTTCTCGTACTTTTCTAAATAGATTAGAAGAATAAACAAAGGCCACTACAGCTTCGTTATCGGTTTTAAAAATTTCTTCTTTAGTACCTTGCCATTCTTTGAGTCCGTTTTTTAAGAAAACAATATTGTCACCTATTTCCATCACCGAGTTCATATCGTGTGTGTTAATTACGGTAGTAATGTTGTATTCTTCTGTGATTTCTTTGATGAGGTTATCAATCAAAATAGAGGTGTTTGGATCCAATCCTGAGTTAGGTTCGTCACAAAACAAATATTTTGGGTTGTTCACAATCGCACGTGCAATTGCTACACGTTTTTGCATTCCACCTGAAATTTCAGAAGGCAATTTTTTATGTGCTTCTGTTAGATTCACTCTTTCAAGGACAAAATCTACTCGCTCTTTTATTTTTGCTTTATTGTCATTAGTAAACATTTTTAGCGGGAAAGCAACATTTTCGGCTACTGTCATCGAATCGAATAAAGCACTTCCTTGAAAAACCATACCAATTTCGGTACGTAATTCTCTCTTTTCATCTGGATCTAAATTAGAATAAATCCGACCATCAAAAGAAATAGTTCCTGCTTCGGGTTGGTGGATTCCAAGTAAACTCTTTAGTAATACTGTTTTTCCAGAACCACTTTGCCCAATAATAAGATTGGTTTTTCCAGTTTCGAAAACGGTACTCACTCCTTTAAGGATTTTGCTGTCTCCAAATGATTTCTCAACGTCTTTTACTTCTATCATGATCCTAGTAATAATTGAGTTAGTATATAGTTGAAAAGGATAATAGAAACCGATGTCCAAACAAAAGATACCGTACTTGCTTTACCTACTTCCAGTGCTCCGCCTTTCATGTAATAACCGTGAAATGAAGGTATGGTTGCTAATAACATAGCGAAAATGAAAGTTTTAATAAAAGCATATACAATATGAAAAGGAATAAATTCCATTTGTGCTCCATTGATAAATTCGGCACTTGAGGTAAAGCCACCGTAAACACCAGCCATCCAGCCGCCCAGAATTCCTAAAAACATACTGATTCCAATAACAAATGGATAAAAAAGCAGCGCAATAATTTTAGGAAAAACCAAGTAGTTTAGAGAGTTTACTCCCATTACTTCCAAAGCGTCAATTTGTTCGGTTACACGCATGGTTCCAATACTTGAAGTAATAAAAGATCCCATTTTTCCAGCCATAATTACTGAAATAAATGTAGGAGCAAATTCAAGAATTACCGATTGACGTGTGGCAAAACCAATAAGGTATTTTGGGATTAATGGATTCGTTAGGTTTAATGCCGTTTGGATAGCAACAACTCCACCAACAAAGAACGAAATGAAGGCAACAATACCTAGTGAACCAATGATTAAATCGTCAATTTCTTTAAAGATGAGATTACGCATTACAGGCCATTTGGTTTGCTTGTTGAAAATCTCTTTGAGCATCAGGAAATATTTTCCTACTTGCGATAAATATCGAATGAGCATCATAGTTTTTTTGAATATGGGCTAATTTACGAAATTAGTTATGAGTTATAGGGTTTGGATTATGAGTTTTTGTTTAGAAAAGCTTCTCTTTCATCTTTTTTAAACGATAATTACGAATAAATTTAGCTTGTTCAGGAGTTACCATAAGTGGTTTTTTATCTGATTTTGCTTTTAGAAAACCTTGGATATAATCAAAAAACAACAAGGGTTTCTTTTTCATAAAAGACAATTTCGCCGAAGCAATTGAAGTAATCCAAAAGCCGTAACCCAGTGTGTAAAAAGCTTCTCCTTGTTTGTAACGTGCTGTTTTATTGTAATTAGCCCCAGTAGGTTTTAGGTGTTTTACATGTAAACTTTCATCGGTAACTACTTTCCAATTGTAAAATTTACAAAGCAATTCGTCAACAGTATCCCAGCCCATTTGTGGTTTTAAACCGCCAATTTGTTCGAAAGCTTTTTTTCTGTAGGCTTTTAGCGCACCGCGAATATGATCTTTATCGGTTAGGTTTTCTAAAATCCATTCGCCATTTTTTTCGATGTAACAAAATCCGCCGACCATTCCAATTGTTGGATCGGAGTTGAAATGTTTGGTAATGGTTTCGAAATAATTATTTGGAAAAATTAAGTCGGCGTCCAGTTTTACAATAACATCATAATCTTCATCTAAGGATTCGAAACCTTTTTGGAATGCCTGAATTACTTTGCTTCCCGGTAAATGAATGGCACTCGATTTTTTTTCGACCAATGTAATAAACGGATTGTCTTTGGCGAAAGCCAGCACAATTTCGGCAGTACTGTCGGTAGAATTATCGTTCACAATTACCACTTTTTTAGGTAAAAGCGTTTGTGAAACCAAGGATTCTAAGGTCAAAGCAATAAATTCTTCTTCGTTATGAGCAGGAATAACAATGTAATAATTCATGTTTTTTTGAGTAAAATTCCAAATATTTTAAATTCCAAATCAGTGTTGCGTTGGAATTTGCGATTTTATGGTTTGCGATTTGCCTTTTAGACTCTTTCAGCAAATACAATGTAATATCTTGGAGTGAAATAGCGCAATAATGGTCTGAAACCTAATTTTTTTACCGGATGAGTGAATTTTTCTCTAGCGGTAATTTTCCAGCCTGTTTTTTCCAATAGCCAGTCCAGTTGCCAGTCTTCAAATTCATGGTAATGTCTGTCCCACATATCAGTTTTGCTTCTGTAAGCTGGAGAAAACCAAAGACGCAACGGAATTGAAATTAACAATTTGTCACATTTTACATTTTCTAAAACGGTATAAGGATTTAATAAATGTTCGAAAATTTCGAAAGCGGTAAAAACAGTATAGGATTCAGTTTGTAAAGCGGTTTGGTCTTTATCTAAATCTTCTCCTTTGGTGTTTTTTACCTGATATCCATTTTCTTCCATGATTCTGGAAAATGGATTGGGTACTCCTAAGTCAAAAATAGTTTCAGAAGTTGAAATATGCTTTTTTAAAAAATCTAAGGTGTGTTTGAATCTTTTATTAGGAAACGTTTTTTCGTACATAGTCATTGCGAGGAACGAAGCAATCTCTCGTTCATTATTAAGTTTAAGTTTTGCTCAAAATTTTGGTTGTAAAGGTACAAAGATATATTTCTTGTTTTGTAGAATTTTGGCTCAGATTATTTGGCTTAAATAGAAAATCCGCAACTTAAAAAGATTTTAGGTTGCGGATTTATTATTTTGAATTCTAAAAATTAGTATCGGTAAACAAAAGCATTGATGTTCATTCCTGCTCCAACAGAAGCAAAAATAAGAATATCGCCTTTGTTGATTTCGTGATCTTCAATTTTACCATTTAAAATCAGGTCAAAAAGTGTTGGAACCGTAGCTACACTGCTGTTTCCTAAATCATGAATACTCATCGGCATGATGTTAGCCGGAGCCGTTTTATCATATAGTTTGTAAAAACGGTCTATGATAGCTTCGTCCATTTTTTCATTCGCTTGGTGAATCAGGATTTTTTTAACATCCTCTATTGCAATTCCGCTTTT
>NCET01000280.1 GCA_002280815.1 Flavobacteriales bacterium 32-34-25
GATAAAGTGCGTTTGCGAATTTCAAATGCAGGAGCATCGTCTTATTTTTGGTTGACCTATGCAGGTGGAAAAATGACTGTAGTGGCTAATGACGGAAATGATGTGGAGTCTGTTGAAGTTGACCGATTGATTATTGCTGTGTCTGAAACCTATGATGTTATAGTAACGATTCCGGAGAAAAATAGTTCCTATGCTTTTTTAGCAACGCCAGAAGACAGGACACAATCGACTTCCATTTACATTGGAGAAGGTGTTAAGAAAGCCGCACATCCTTTGCCTAAATTAAAATATTTTGAAGGCATGAAAATGATGAACGAAATGATGAATATGGACGGTAGTATGAATGATATGGGTATGAAAATGAGTCTGCAAAAAATGGATATGAATTCCGTAATGTATCCAGAATCCTCCCCCAGCTCGTCCAAAGCAGGGGAGGAAATGAGTGAAAATAAAATAGATCATTCAGCTCACGTAATGGATTCTAAAAAATCGGATATTATTACTTTGAATTATTCGATGTTGAAATCGACTGTAAAAACTACACTTTCTGTGGATGCTCCTGTTCGTGAATTGCGTTTTGAATTGACAGGAAATATGAATCGTTATGTGTGGAGTATGGATAATAAAGTGCTTTCAGAAACGGATAAAATTTTAATTAAAAGAGGAGAAATTGTTCGGATTACGTTATACAATAATTCGATGATGCGTCACCCAATGCATTTACACGGTCATGATTTTAGAGTGCTGAACGGTCAGGGCTCCTTTGAAGAACGTTTTAGATATTATGCCAATGGAAACTGATGTCATAGAGTTTGAAGCAAATGCAGATGGTGATTGGTTTTTTCATTGTCATATTTTGTATCACATGATGGCGGGAATGAACCGGGTTTTTAGTTATGAAAATTCAGCAGAAAATCCTCTTTTGCCTAATAAAGAAGCAGCGTATAAGAAATTGCAAGCCGAAAGTAATATGTCGCATTTTATGGCAGAAAATGATTTTGCTACCAATGGAAATGATGGTATGGCGATGTTGCAAAATGCAAGATGGAGTTTTGGAACCGAATGGCGATTGGGGTATAAGGATCATCATGGTTATGAATCCGAAACTCATATTGGAAGGTATATCGGGAGAAATCAATGGTTGATGCCTTTCATTGGTTTTGATGCGCGTTACCGAAAATTAGAGCATGGAGAAATGGAAGAGAATTTATTTGGACAAAGAAGTACCAAAGACAAACGACTGCAGTTTAGTTTAGGTGTGAACTATACGTTGCCACTTTTGGTTGTTGCACAAGCAGAAGTGTATCATGACGGAAATGTGCGTTTGCAATTAATGCGTGAAGATATTCCTGTTTCAAAACATCTGCGAATGGCTTTTATGGTCAATACCGATAAAGAATATATGGCAGGATTTAAATATATTGTGGGCAAAAACATGGGAATTACAACACATTATGATAGTGATATGGGAGTAGGTTTTGGGTTGAATTTTAATTATTAAATTGAATTTTAATTATTAAAAGAGTCTTTGTTTGTATTTTGTATTTTTGATGAAAAATAAATAAGATGTTACAGCTTTCAGAAATTTGGATTTATCCTGTAAAATCATTGGGCGGAATTGCGCTACAGCATTCTAAAGTAACCGACAGAGGTCTGGAACACGACCGAAGATGGTTGCTGGTAGATGAAAATGACTGTTTTATTACTCAAAGAGAACATCCGAAACTGGCACTTTTTCAACCAGAAATTGCGGGTGATTTTCTAAAAATTTCTCATAAAGATGTTCAGGAATCTGTTGCGGTTTCGTTATTTCCTGTTTTACCAGAAACGACAACTAAAATTAAAGTAACGGTTTGGGAAGATGTTGTTGCGGCTTTTGAAGTAAGTCCGGAAGTATCGGATTGGTTCAGCAGTATTTTAGGTTTCAACGTTCGATTGGTTTATATGCCCGATGAAAGTCTGCGAAAAGTAGATCCCGATTATGCAGTTAGTCCAAACAATGTAACCTCATTTTCGGATGGATTTCCTTTTTTAATTATTGGTCAGTCTTCATTGGATGATTTGAATTCCCGAATGGCTAAAGCGGTTTCGATACGTCGCTTCCGACCAAATTTTGTTTTTAGTGGAGGAAAAGCTTATGAAGAAGAAAGATGGGAAGAATTTACCATCGGTACACTTTCTTTTTACGGAGTAAAACCTTCTGGACGATGTGTTATGATTACTGTAGATCCTGAAAGTGGAACCATTTCAGGTAAAGATCCTTTGCTTACATTGTCAAAGTACAAAACAAAAGGAAATAAAGTGATTTTTGGGCAAAATGTAATTGCCCAACAACAGGGAAGTATTGGAGTTAATGATGTGGTAAAGGTTCAAAAAAGGATTTAATTTTTTTGAGTAAACTTCGATTTTAGTTTTTAAAAAACGGAAATAAGAAAATCCCATTTGTTCCATAAATCGATATTATGACCATTGTTTTTTGCAGCGATGTAAGTAACAGTGTTTTTGAGAATAGACATTATTTCTGCTGTTACGAGGTCATAATCTTCTTTACTGGATGCGGGTTTAAATATGTTGCCAGTAATAAATTCATTGTGTTTGTTTATACTAATAGAAAGAAAATTTCTTCCGCTAGCTTTTTCTTTTAAGATTTTTGATTTGTTAAATGCTTTGTTAATAGCTGAAATATATACAGGATTTAAATTGTTGTTTTTGATTAATGGATATTCTTTGTCTTTATATATGAATTTAGGTTTTTCTTCTACTTCTTCGAAGGAGTATTTGTTTTCGCCTCTGAAATTAGGGCAATATTCAGCAAGATACTTAACAACTTTCATGTCGTTTAATGAATAGATTTTATAGAAATGCTCGCAGGCATTGTCCATCTCTCCTAATTTTAGTTCTGTTGCGGCAAGATTATATAAATACACATGATTCCATGAAACGGAGTCGGTTACTTTGGTGTAGATTTCTTTTGCTAAAACAAAATTATTTTCTGAATATGCTTTTTCCCCTTCGGCTAATAATTTATTTAAATTAGCGTAATTTGTTTTCGTGGTTTGTGAAATCCCAATTTGACTTAAAAAAAGGAATAGTAATAGAAAAGGTAGTTTCATAGTTGTTTTTGGTTTTTAGATTTGTATAATAAACAAATTTTAATTTGTTTGAGTTTTTATCCACTTTGTTATTTCTGTTAAGGCGGTAGGAGAGAACGTTTGTTCAATTGTCACGTATTCTTGTGGTGAACCCGTTACGCATTCCTGAAATAAATGATTTAAGTTAGGAAGTTCAATTGCAGTAACCTTTTTATTTCCGCCTTTTGATAAGGCTGCTTTTATGGCTTCTAAATTTTCTTTTGGAGGAACTTGTAAATCTTTTTCACCATTAAGGGCTAACACCGGACATTTTACTTTTTCTAATGCTGGTGCAGGATTGTATTTGATAAAATAATGCATCCAGGGTGTTGCTATTTGCTGTACTTGCAATTTTACAAATTCGTCATCAGTCATTCCGGCTGGTTTTTCAGCGCTGGGATTTTGTTTGAAGTAGTTGGTTAAATCGGTTTGCAATTGCTCGGTGCTGGTAGATTTATTGGTAATGTCAAATATTTTGGTATTGTTTAATTTTACTTTTTGTAATGCTTCCTCACTCATTCCCGATGCTTTCCCTATTAATTGTTGCTGTAATAAAAGCAATTGGTTTCCCTGAATTCCTGTTCCTGCAAGCAAAACAATAAAGGCTATGTCTTTGGATTGACTGGCAACCATCGGTGCAATTATTCCTCCTTCACTGTGTCCGATTAAGCCAATTTTACTTTTGTTGATTTCTTTTCTGGATTTTAAAAACGCAATTCCGGCTTCAACGTCTGTGGCAAAATCTGTTGTTGTAGCGGTTTTAAAATCGCCTTTTGAGGCTGCAACTCCTCTGTCGTCATAGCGTAAAACGGCAATTCCATTTTTTGTTAAGTAGTCAGAAAGTACAAGAAATGGTTTGTGACCTAATAATTCCTCGTCTCTGTTTTGAGGTCCGCTGCCGCTAATCAAAATTACCGCCGGAAAAACACCGTCTTGTTTAGGCAATGTTAGCGTTCCCGCTAAAGTGATTCCTGCTTTTTTATTTTCGAAAATAATATCTTCAGAATAATAAGAATACGGTTTTTTAGGCTCTTGTGGTCGAATAAGAACTTCTTTTTCCGCTTTTTCTTTTGATAAATTCAGAGGAAAACTTTGCCCGCCTTGTTTAAAATTTCCAACAATGATGTTGTCTTTTCCTAAGGTTCCCTCGTATTCAATTTGGGCTTGACTGATTCCGATTTTTAAAACCGAATTTTCAAAACTACTACTGCTTACCGGAATTCCTTTGGCTCCCTGATCCGGACTGTCCATTGTTGCACTGATGCCATTTGCTGTTTTTTCGATATTAAATACCAATCTTAATTGTGCTCCCGGAACTTTTAAAACGCCATTCCATTGTCCTGTAATTTCCTGTCCAAAAAATGTTAGAGAAATTAATCCCGCTAGTATTGTAAATGCTAATTTTTTCATTGGTTGTTAATGTTTTTTTTTAATTCAATTTTTCCATCAAATTCTTTTGATTGGGTGTAAAGTCTAATTCCTAAAATTCTCCAATCGATTGAACCTGAGACATGATATTCATATAAATTATTGTGTACTTTATTTAAAAATACAGTAGAAGGTTTCCATTCGGTTCCCATTTCGATTCCTGTTCTGTTTACATAAGCAGTTAATAATTTAATTTCATTATTATTTTCACTGTATTTGATTGACATGTGAAAATCTGTTAGTAGATTTTGTTCAAGTTTCTTCTCATTTAAATGTTCGTTTCCTTCAAATTTTTCAGATTCCATTTTCGGGGATACGTTCTGTAAATCAAAGGTTTTAATTCTATCATTTTCATCTTTTGAATTTACTTTAAAGGATAAAAGACCCAAAACAAGAACAAGCGTGGCTATTCCTCCTAAATTTTCACGAATAACTTTAACTGCTTTAAAGCAAATAATTATAAAGTAAATTAATAGGGCAAAATTGAGTATTCCCCAGATTAGTTCTAGCATAATGATGATGTTTTCTTTGTTTTTCTATTCGTTTAACTCAAAAGATTTGATAAAATCATAAAAATCTATTCGTTTGTGTTTAGGTTTAATGGATTGTCAATATTCTTTCTTAATCCAAATATACTTATTTTTTCTTACAAAATAGTAAAGTCAATTTCAATTGCAACAGTCAATTGCAATTACAATAATAAAGCCTTGTTTAAACATCTTGAACTCCTTGAAATTCAATAAATAAAAAAGCTTGGTTGGCTTGCGAAAATTTTATAATTTTGCCAGCCAATTTTATTATGTAAATTAAAGAAGAAGATGGATATTAAAAGAGTAGCAATTGATGCTGTAACTGAAACCATTGTAATGACTGTGGTACACATGGAT
>NCET01000586.1 GCA_002280815.1 Flavobacteriales bacterium 32-34-25
AATTATGTATTGGCATCATTCCTTGGAATTACAATTCCGTTATTGTTTGTATTCCTGCTCTTTTTTATTAATAATTCGATTCAAAATGCTGAAGATGTTAGTAAACAAACCCAAATTCCACTTATAGGAGTTGTTGGTTTGTATAAAGAAAAAGGAGAATTGGCTGTTTTTGATAAACCCAAATCCGCTTTGTCGGAATCTTTTAGAGCTATTCGTTCTTCGTTGCAATTTTTGTATAAAAAGCAACATGTAGAAGGAGGAAAAACCCTGATGATTACATCATCAATTAGTGGAGAAGGAAAGACTTTTTGTTCGATAAATATTGCTACTGTTTTTGCTTTAAGCGAAAAGAAAACGGTGATTGTAGGTTTGGATTTGCGAAAGCCAAAATTAGCTCAGGATTTTAATTTGTCTAATGAGGTTGGTGTTGTGAATTATTTAATTAGACAAAAAAGCCTGAAAGAAATAATCAATACAACTGAGATTCCTTATTTAGATGTTATTCTTTCGGGGCCCATTCCGCCTAATCCTTCGGAGTTAATCATTGGCGAAACCATGTCAGATTTGATAAGCGAATTGAAAAAAGAGTACGATTATATTATCTTAGATACACCTCCTGTTGGTTTGGTTTCTGATTCCTTAGAATTGGGTCAATATGCCGATGTGACTTTGTATATTGTAAGGCAAAATGTAACCAAAAAAGAAATGATTCCTTTGTTGAATAATAGAGTCAAAAGAGGCGAAATGACTAATGTGAGTATTATCTTGAATGGTTTTGAAAATAAGGCAAAATATGGAGGGGCTTATGGCTACGGTTATGGTTACGGAGAATATTCTAATGGATATCATGAAGAGGAGAAGCCAATAGAAAAGCTTAAGTTTTTTAGCTTATTTCAATGTAGGTCACTTCGAGTAGCAAAGCCTGTCGGGAAGTTTAGTTGTCTGACTGGTTCTCGATACAAATTTTCAGAAAATGCTACTCGCATTTTCTGAAAATTCACTCGAACTGACGATTGGAGGCGTTCGTGTAATCGTTTTGTCGTCACTTAATAGTGTTTTTGCTTGAAAAAGTTGAATTAAAAAAAAAAGGTTTTGAATAAGCCAAAATGTATCGAGAATTTTGTTGTCTGAATGGTTCTCGATACAAATTTTCAGAAAAAGCTACTCGCATTTTCTGAAAATTCACTCGAACTGACGATTGGAGGCGTTCGTATAGTCGTTGTGTCGTCACTTCGAGTGTTTTGGCTTGAAAGAGTTGGACTAAAAAAAGGTTTTTGAATAAGCTAAAATGTATCGAGAAGTTTTGTTGTCTGACTGGTTCTCGATACAAATTTTCAGAAAAAGCTACTCGCATTTTCTGAAAATTCACTCGAACTGACGATTGGAGGCGTTCGTATAATCGTTATGTCGTCACTTCGAGTGTTTTGGCTTGAAAGAGTTGGACTAAAAAAAGGTTCTTGAAT
>NCET01000281.1 GCA_002280815.1 Flavobacteriales bacterium 32-34-25
TATAATTATGGAATGTTTTCGATTTCAACGGTTTTAATTAAAACCGCATTTTCTACTAGTAATGAAATGGAATCGGCAGCTTTTGATGATTTTAGAGGAAATAGATTAATCATTGCCAATCGTTTAGCCGAGGATTATTACGGAGATGGAAATCCAATTCCTAGATATGGTGATAGTTCGAATCCAATTCCTGCGCCACCTTTAGATCCAAGTAATGATCCCGATAAAAAGAAAAGAGAAATTTACACCTCTAATGAAGGTTATCCAATAGGTTTTGGAAAAAACAATCAATCGGTATTGTTACCAGCCTTTGTGGCGGCATATACAGGAGCCGATGCTTCGGATGTTTCCAAAGGTATTTTTAGAAATTTCCCTATTCCTAACTGGACTTTAAAATACAATGGTTTAATGCGTTATGCTATGTTTAAAAAGAATTTCAAGCGTTTTTCTTTGCAACATGCTTACAGAGCTTCGTACACAATTAACCAATTCAGATCTAATTTTGATTATGATAATGATCCTTCTGGGCAAGATGATGGAGGTAATTTTTACAACAAAACTATTATTTCTAATGTCAATTTAGTAGAGCAATTTAGCCCTTTAGTTCGATTGGATTTCGAATTGAAAAATTCATTAAAAGTGTTAACCGAGATTAAAAAAGATCGTGCTTTATCGATGAGTTTTGATAATAATTTGTTGACCGAAGTAAAAGGAATTGAATATGTAGTAGGTTTAGGGTATCGTTTTAAGAATGTAATTTTTTCTTCAAGATTGGCTGATAATCCTACTGGAGTAATTAAAGGAGATATTAATATGAAGGCCGATTTGTCCTATAGAAACAACCAAACCATTGTACGTTATTTAGATTATGATAACAATCAATTGGCTGGTGGGCAAAACTTATGGTCTTTGAAAGTAACTGCCGATTATTCGTTCAGTAAAAACCTTACAGCTATTTTCTATTATGATCATTCATTTTCTAAAGCTGTGATATCAACTTCGTTTCCAATAACAAATATTCGATCAGGATTTACGCTTCGATACAATTTTGGGAATTAATTTGTAAAATCTAAACCAAATTTAAATTGAAGATTGTTACATTTGCAAAAAAAAATCACACATCAATTACTATTATTATGAGTATACCAGCAGATTTAAAGTACACTAAAGACCATGAATGGGTAAGTTTAGAAGGAGATATTGCAACAGTAGGAATCACACATTTTGCTCAAAAAGAGTTGGGTGATATTGTTTATGTTGAAGTAGAAACTTTAGATCAAACTCTTGAAAAAGATGAAGTTTTTGGTACTGTTGAAGCAGTAAAAACAGTTTCTGATTTGTTTCTTCCATTATCTGGAGAAATTGTTGAATTCAATACGGGTTTAGAAGATGATCCTGAATTAGTAAACACAGATCCTTATGGAGCAGGATGGATGATAAAAATTAAAGTTTCTGATGTAGCTGAATTTGATACTTTATTGACTGCTGAAGGTTACAAAGAATTGATAGGTGCTTAAGAAAATTAGTTTAGGAGCAGCCTTATTTTGGGCAGCAGTTATTTCATATCTGTGTCTGATTAGAATAAGTGAGCTTCCTGAAATAAAGATTCTATATGTCGATAAAATTCTTCATGCCTTTTTTTATTTTATCTTCAGTATTTTGTGGTTTTATGCACTTCGTTTTTATTTTAGAAAACAAAGTCGCGCAAAATTGTTGGGGATTGTTTTTATAATGGCGCTTCTTTTTGGTATTTTAATAGAGTTATTTCAAACCTTTTTCACCACTTTTAGAAGTGGAGATGTAATAGATGTTGTAGCAAATACAAGTGGATCATTATTAGCAATTGGGCTAATTAAATTTATAGATAAAATTTTAGAGTAAATAGAAATCCTGCTTCGGCGGGATTTTTTATTAAAAGGGAATTGTGTGAGATTGTAACATTGCTATTCAATCTAAAAAAGAGAACTGCAACGCATTTAAAATTTAAATGTATTTTTGTGTGCAAAGCACCAATGCTAAAGCAATAGTCAATGGATATTCGATCATTTATAGATTCCACTTATTTAAAAACGCCTTTGCAGGCTGGACTTGATGAAAGTCAGAACCAGATTGTGGTAGAAACTTTTATTCAAGAAGCCATTCAGGAAAATTTTAAGCTGATTATGATTCGTCCCGAAATGGTGGTTTTGGCTAAGCAAATGATTTCGCCTTCGGATTCTAATGTACAAATAGGAACTGTAATTGATTTTCCAGAAGGGCAATCCAGTATTGATAAAAAATTAGAAGAAGCTCGTCAAGCCATTATTGATGGTGCTGACGAATTGGATTTTGTTTGCAATTACGTAGCTTTTAAAAATGGTAATGTAGATTTGGTTAAAGAGGAAATTCTTCTGGGAACACAATTAGCATTAGACAATAATAAAATTATCAAATGGATTATTGAAGTAGCTGCTCTAACCGAAAAACAAATTATTCAGTTGTCGGCATTGATAAAAAATGTGGTGATTACCCATTTTAAAGAAGATAATTATGGGGCAGTTTTTGTGAAATCGTCTACAGGATTTTATACAACAAAAAACAATGAACCTAATGGTGCTACAATTCCTTCGGTAATTATGATGTTAGAAAACGCATCGCCTCTACCAGTAAAAGCAGCTGGCGGAGTTCGAAATTATGAAGATGCAGTAGCTATGATAAAATTAGGAGTAAAACGGATAGGAACTTCATCGGCTAAAGCAATTGTAAATGGAGAAAATAACCCAAACGAATATTAATAATGATGAAGAACAATATGAAAAATAACGCATTGATTTTATTTTTGTGTTTGAGTTCGATTTTGACTTTTGCTCAAAACAGCGATTTGAATTCAAGAGTAGCGCTAACTGCCGAGCGATTTCCAGTTTTTCCAAATTGCGAAAGTTTAGAAGGAAAGACATTAGAAAGTTGTTTTTATAATGAAGTGCAGGAATTTGTTTTTCAAAATTTTGTTGTTCCTGAGGATTTGATGCAGAATAATTTTCAAGGAAACGTAAAAGTGCTCTTTGAAGTGGATGCCAACGGTGTTTTTAAAGTAATTTATGTAAATGCTGTTGATGAAAATTTGATTGCCGAAACCAAGCGTGTTTTTGCAAAATTTCCAAAAATCACTCCTTCTACATATAATGGAAAAGCGGAATATTCGAGATACAATATTTCAATTGCAATTCCATTAAAAAGTCCGTCAGCTTTAGCAGCAGAGAATTTAGCTAAAGCAGATATTCTTAGAAATACAACAATTAAATTGACCGAATTAGATAGCATTGTTTATCGAAAGTACAACAATCCAGAGTTTGAAAGTCATTTGAATATTCCTTTTTCGCATAGTTATTATGCGCAATTTGATGCGGCTATCAATCAAGTGGGAAGCAATAATCACACCGCTTCTAAGCCCTATTCGTATGCCGAAGTTGCTAAATATTACAACTTCAAACACGAAAATGAAAAGTTGAAGAAGAAAACTTCGGGCTGGTGGACTAGAAAATTATGGAATGAAAATACGGTTGAAATTCGAGGTGAAGATTATTGGTTTACTGTAAATCCGGTGTTGGATTTGCAAATGGGTAAATCTTCTGGAAATAATTCGACTAATACTTTTGTCAATACACGCGCTATTAATTTTAGAGGAGGTTTAGGTGATAAACTTAATTTTACAACAACTATTTTTGAAAGTCAGGGACGTTTTGCTGATTATTACAATCGTTATGCTGAGTCTTTACAGCCTTCGGGAGGAAATCCAGCGATTATTCCAGGAGTAGGAATTGCAAAAGATTTTAAAACCGATGCGTATGATTTTCCTTTGGCAGAAGCCAATTTGACTTTTGCTCCCAATAAATTTTTGGACTTGCAATTGGGTTATGGTAGAAATTTTATTGGAGATGGTTATCGCTCTTTGTTAGAAAGTGATGGTGCTAGTCCGTATCCTTATTTGAAATTGAATACCAAGAATACCAAATTTTGGAAACTAAAATACACCAATACTTTTATGTGGCTTAAGGATGTGCGCCCAGATGTAACTGTGGATAGAACCTATGCGACTAAGTTTATCGCGAATCATTATTTGAGTTGGAATGTTTCAAATCAGTTGAATTTAGGTTTTTTCGAATCGGTTATTTGGAATAATACGAATGATAGAGGTTTTGATGCGAGTTTTATAAACCCAATTATTTTTTATCGTTCGGTTGAGTTTGCTTCTTCTTCCCGATCAGGAAATGCGCTTTTGGGACTGACTTTTAAATATAAATGGGACAATCAAATTAATTTTTACGGACAATTTATTCTAGATGAATTTTCGCTTGGAGATATTAAAGAAAGAGACAACAGTTGGAAAAATAAATACGGATACCAATTAGGAGCCAAGTATTATAATGCTTTTAATGTCTCTAATTTGTTGTTGCAAGTGGAGTACAATAGAGTAAGACCTTATGTGTATTCGCATTCAGATCCAATTACTAATTATGGACATAATAATCAAAGTATTGGTCATCAATGGGGTGGGAATTTTAGTGAATTTATAGCTATTTTACGTTATCATAAAGGAAGACTTTTTGCCGATGCTAAATTTACAATAGGAATGCGAGGACTTGATTTTGCCGACTCTGGAGCCAACTCAAATTATGGCGGAAATATTTACCGGGATTATGATTTGGAACGCTTTGCCGATTCAGGTGTAAAAGTAGGTCAAGGAAATAAAACTGATTTTTTTATGGCCGATATTCAAGGCGGTTACTTGGTTAATCCATCCACTAATTTGAAATTTTTTGCGAGTTATATTTACAGAGATTTTAATCCAATGCAAAATACAACTACTGTTTTTAAAGAAAGTACGAATTGGTTTTCTATAGGACTTCGTTCGGATATTTTT
>NCET01000282.1:0-658 GCA_002280815.1 Flavobacteriales bacterium 32-34-25
TTTGCGTTTTGGCAATTACCAAATCCTTGCGGTTCGCAATGATATTACAACACTGAAAACATTAGTTGATTATACCATCACACATTTTTATCCTGAATTGGGTGAGCTTTCTAAAGAAACTTATCTCGATTTTTTCAAAAAAGTTTCCGAAAACAGTCTGGAAATGGTCATTCACTGGCAACGTGTGGGATTTGTACATGGAGTGATGAATACTGATAATATGTCTATCTTGGGATTGACCATTGATTACGGCCCTTACGGCTGGCTAGAAGGTTATGATTACGGCTGGACACCTAATACGACCGATTCGCAACACAAACGTTACCGTTATGGCAACCAACCTAATATTGTGCTTTGGAATTTATACCAACTCGCCAATGCATTATTTCCATTAATTGGAGAAACGGAAGGATTAGAAAAAGTTTTAGCCGATTTCGGCACTGCGTTCGAAAGCAAATATTTAAATATGATGCGTTCTAAAATTGGTCTTTTCACCGAAAACGAAAACGACCAAACTTTAATTCAGGAATTAGAAAACAATTTGCATCTAACAGAAACCGACATGACGATTTTCTTTAGAAACCTAAGTCGTTTTCACAAAGAAAATCCAGAACAAGGCATTTCGATTATTCAAGATGCTTTTTATAGTTCAATTACA
>NCET01000282.1:677-5906 GCA_002280815.1 Flavobacteriales bacterium 32-34-25
GCCGACAAAGGGGATTACAGCCTTATTGATGAACTTTTCAACTTACTTAAAAACCCTTATTCTGAGCAAGAAGACCAACAAAAATGGTTTACTAAACGTCCTGATTGGGCAAGAAATAAAGTAGGTTGTTCTATGCTGTCTTGTAGTTCTTAGTTTTCGATTACAAACTATTAAATCTTAAAAGTACAGTTCTAGCTGTACTTTTTTTCTTTTGTAAGAAAAGTTTAAATACATTTGTCTATATAAAGTTCTCTTATTAAACATTAAAACCATGAACCTTTCTACTGTTTTAAAAACACTCTTAATCATTTGGTTTACAGAGATGTTAATATCAGGTTCATTATTTTTTTTAGTTGAAATATTTACAAAACATATTAACATTCGACCGATACTATTACTAAAAACCTTTCATGCTTTCTATTATTATTGGCTCTTGTTAATAATCTATTATTTTAGAGAAAAAGAATTTACCGTTAAATTCTTTTGTTACACTAATACAATTGTTTTTATTTCTATATCAATTCTAATTAGTTTAATTATAAGAGATTTGTTTGATTTATTTTTTGACTACACATTTATTTGTAATTTATCAGGTATCATATTAGCTCCCATATTGCTAAAAAAAATCAACACTAAACTTCCTGAACATCTTAGAATTTATTAAAGAAAAAAAACATGAAACATACCTTATTAATAGTTCCCGGATTAGGCGATTCGACCGCAGGACATTGGCAGGACAATTGGTTACAACATTTTCCAAATGCAAAAAAAGTAGTTCAGGATAATTGGAATCAGCCCCAATTAAAGGATTGGTTAAACAATCTGGATGCGACTATTAAAAGTATTGACACACCCTTTGTTATTGTGGCTCACAGTTTGGCCGTTTCTTTAGTGGCGCATTGGTCACAACAAAATAACACCAACAAAATTGCCGGCGCCTTACTGGTTGCTCCCGCCGATGTGGAATCTTCTGAACACACTCCCGAAGAAACCTGGAACTTCGCTCCTATTCCTTTAAATAAATTAAATTATCCATCTATTGTAATCACCAGTTCGAATGATCCTTATATTTCGGCAGAAAGAGCCGAATTTTTAGCGCAAAAATGGGGAAGTCAATTCTATAATGTGGGACCAAAAGGGCATTTGAATTTAGCATCACAACTCGGACTTTGGGAAGAAGGACAAGAAATATTGCAAAGCATACTACAATTAATTATCGAAAACAAAAAATAGAAAACGGCCTAAAAAAACCACAGACTTTTCTTGTGATTTTGAAAGTAATTTCATTATGTTTGTATAACTTGTAAAAAATCTCCTTTTAAAGTTATACCTATGGAAATATTAGAAAATCTCGAACCTTTACTCAAAACCTTTTGGTATGTAGCTATTCCTACCACGCTGGTTTTTACGGTACAAACAATAATGACTTTTTTAGGAGTCGATTCCACTGACGGACTTCAAGCTGATTTTGACAGCAATCTTGAAGGTGGCGACACTACTTTTCAATTGTTTTCACTTCGAAATCTAATCAACTTTTTATTAGGTTTTAGCTGGACAGGAATTTCATTCTACAATACAATTAGCAATCCTATTGTGCTGATTGTTACTTCAGTACTTGTAGGCTGCTTGTTTGTGTTTTTATTTTTTATCATCATCAAACAAGTTCAAAAACTGGAAGAAGACAATTCTTTTAAACTTCAAAATACGCTAAACAAATCGGCAGAAGTCTATTTGACCATTCCCGAAAACAAAGCAGGAAAAGGAAAAATCATGATTAGCATTAACGGTTCTTTTCACGAACTGGAAGCCATGACAGAGCATCACGAAAAGTTAACTTCAGGAAGCGTCGTAAAAATTGTAAAAATAGAGAACAACAATATCATAATCGTACAACCCATTTAAACCCAACTAATGACACCAGTAATAATTATTGTAGTAGCCGCAATTGTCTTTTTTGTAAGTATCTCAGCCTTAATTTCCAGATACAAAAGATGTCCTTCAGACAAAATATTAGTAATTTACGGAAGAACAGGGGGAACTTCGGCAAAATGTGTCCACGGTGGTGGTTCGTTTATCTGGCCAGTAATTCAGGATTATGCTTTTCTGGATTTAAAACCTTTATCTATTGAAGCCAATTTAACCAATGCTTTAAGTAGACAAAATATTCGTGTGGATGTTCCGTGTCGTTTTACTATTGCTATTTCGACTGAAACCGATAGTATGAATACCGCTGCGGAGAGACTATTAGGATTATCATCAGAACAAATTCAGGAATTAGCTAAAGATATTTTATTTGGTCAATTGCGTTTGGTAATTGCCACTATGACTATTGAAGAAATCAACTCGGACAGAGATAAATTTTTAGATAATATTTCTAAAAATGTGGATAGCGAATTGCGTAAAATTGGTTTAAAACTAATCAACGTAAACGTAACCGATATTAAAGACGAATCGGGCTATATTGAAGCTTTAGGAAAAGAAGCTGCAGCAAAAGCCATCAACGAAGCCAAAATTTCGGTTGCCGAACAAGAGAAAATTGGAGAAACTGGAAAAGCTTTAGCTGACAGAGAAAAAGATACTCAAATTGCCGAAACTCACCGAGACAGAGACGTTAAAATTGCAATTACACAAAAGGATCGTGAAATTAGCATTGCTTCAGCCACAAAAGACGAGGCCATTGGAAAAGCAGAAGCAGAAAGAGACACCAGAGTAAAAACGTCAGAAGCGAATGCTATTGCCATTCAGGGAGAGAATGAGGCCAAAATTGCTATTGCCAACTCAGAAGCTTTGCGTAGAGAAAAAGAAGCAGAATCATTGCGTATTGCTATTACAGCTGAAAAAGTACAACAAGCTAAAGCATTAGAAGAATCTTATGTTGCTGAGCAAAAAGCAGAGACAGCTCGTTCAGAAAGAGAACGTTCTACACAAATTGCAAACATTGTAATTCCTGCCGAAATTGCTAAACAACGTGCAATTATTGAAGCGCAAGCAGCTGCCGAAACAATTAGAGAAAATGCTAAAGGAGAAGCAGATGCTATTTTCGCAAAAATGGAAGCAGAGGCAAACGGACTTTATGAAATTTTAACCAAACAAGCCGAAGGTTACAAACAAGTAGTAGAAGCTGCTGGTGGCGATCCAACGAAAGCTTTCCAATTGTTATTAATTGAAAAATTACCTGAATTAGTAAAAACTCAGGTGGAAGCGGTTAAAAACATTAAAATTGATAAAATCACCGTTTGGGATTCTGGAAACAATGCTGATGGAAATGGTTCTACAGCTAATTTTGTTTCTGGAATGATGAAAACTGTTCCGCCTTTGAATGATTTATTTAATATGGCCGGACTCAATTTACCAACATATTTAAAAGGAGAAAATCAAATTGAGACCCCTATTTCAGATTCTGAAACAACTACCCAAAACGAAAAATAAAGCACTTCAATTTTCAAATACAGAACTCTTATACATTCAAAAAGCCCTAATTTGGGGCTTTTTTTTGTTGCTAACTTTCTACTATAACGTTTGATAGAAACAATTCCAAAAATTATTTCCTAACAAGTACAGGTAAAATTGTTAAAACACTACGGTTTTTCCAAAAAAAATCACTTTCTAAAATAATGCTGAATACAAATTAAAAAAACTAAAAGTAGTAGAAAATTAAAAGCAGTTAATTTTACTATCAAATTTCATCAAATCACTAATAGCAATGATTCCATAAGTATGAATTCAAAAAAATTAGTGTTGATTTTACATTTATAAAATCTTTGTATTCTGTTTAAAGCAGAATCAAAAGTTCCTTTAGAGCATTCCTACGCATTGTAATTGCTGTCAAACAATTATAAAAATCATTTGTCTTACGGCAAAATAAAAATTACATTTGCAATCAGTTTAACTTTTACACTCAAAATGAAACCTAACACTCAACAATTAAACGATTTAATTATCCAAGTAAGAAGAGACATCCTTCGAATGGTACACGCTGTCGGGAGGCTCTCTGGGCTGTACCGAATTCTTGGTAGCCTTGTATCAAAATATAATGGACCGCAAAGAAGGTTTTGACATGGACGGTATTGGTGAAGATTTATTCTTCTTATCAAACGGACACATCTCTCCTGTTTTTTATAGCGTTTTAGCCAGAAGCGGATATTTTCCGGTAGCTGAATTAGCAACGTTCCGTTTGTTAAATTCAAGATTACAAGGTCACCCTACAACTCACGATAACTTACCGGGAGTACGTATTGCATCAGGTTCTCTTGGTCAGGGAATGTCTGTAGCAATTGGAGCGGCACAAGCTAAAAAATTAAACAACGACAATCATATTGTTTATACCCTTCACGGTGATGGTGAATTACAGGAAGGACAAAACTGGGAAGCAATTATGTATGCATCTGCTAAAAAAGTAGATAACTTAATCGCAACGGTAGATTTAAACGGAAAACAAATTGATGGTACTACTGATGAAGTATTAGCAATGGGAAGTATCCGTGCTAAGTTTGAAGCTTTTGACTGGGAAGTAGTTGAAATTACTAAAGGAAATGATGTTGAAGCTATCATTGGCGGAATGAATGAAGCCAAATCAAGAACCGGAAAAGGGAAACCGGTTTGTGTATTACTGCATACTGAAATGGGTAATGGTGTTGATTATATGATGTTCAGTCATGCATGGCATGGTAAAGCACCTAACGACGACCAACTTGCAAACGCTTTAGGACAAAACTATAATACTGGAGGCAATTCAGATTATTAAATTTTAGATTTTAAAACTTAGCACCTTAGAGTCTTAGTGGCTCAGTAACTCAAAAGAAAAAAATGAAAAAATATATAAATACAGGAAGTAAAGATACCCGTTCCGGTTTTGGAGTGGGAATGACTGAATTAGGTCAGAAAAACGAAAAAGTAGTAGCACTTTGTGCTGATTTAATTGGATCATTAAAATTTGATGATTTCAAGAAAAATCACCCAGAGCGTTTTTTCCAAATCGGAATTGCTGAAGCAAACATGATTGGAATTGCTGCTGGATTAACTATTGGTGGAAAAATTCCTTTTACAGGAACTTTTGCTAACTTTTCTACAGGAAGAGTTTATGACCAAATTCGTCAATCGGTTGCTTACTCTGACAAAAACGTAAAAATTTGTGCTTCTCACGCTGGATTAACTTTAGGAGAAGATGGTGCAACTCACCAAATCCTTGAAGATATCGGTTTGATGAAAATGTTACCAGGAATGACTGTA
>NCET01000283.1 GCA_002280815.1 Flavobacteriales bacterium 32-34-25
GCGTATTCGCCCGAAACATGATAAACGGTTACTGGTACGTTCACGGCGTTTTTAACCTCCCTAACGATGTCTAAATACGCAATTCCTGGTTTTACCATTACCATATCGGCTCCTTCTTCTACGTCCCACAAAGCTTCTTTGATGGCTTCAATGCGGTTGGCATAGTCCATTTGGTAGGTTTTCTTGTCTTTTGGCACCACTACATCAGCTTCTCTTGGTGCGCTGTCTAAGGCATCACGAAAAGGCCCGTAAAACGCGGACGCATATTTAGCCGAATAACTCATGATTCCCACATTGTGAAAACCTGCAGCGTCTAAACCTTGACGTAATCTTAAGACTCTTCCGTCCATCATGTCAGATGGTGCTACAAAATCGGCACCGGCTTCGGCATGAGAAATGGCCATTTTTACCAAGGCATCATTAGTCGAATCGTTTTCAACATCGCCATTAGTAATAATTCCGTCATGGCCATAAATAGAGTAAGGATCTAAGGCTACATCCGGCATCACAATCATTTCTGGACAGGCGGATTTGATGGCACGAATGGCTTGTTGCATCAATCCGTTTTTGTTCCAGGCTTCTTTTCCTGTATTGTCTTTTAAATTCTCAGATACTTTTACGTAGATATTCACCGCACGAATGCCTAAAGCGAATAATTCCTGAACTTCTTTTACCGTTAAATCAATCGAACGACGAAAGATTCCCGGCATAGAAGGAATTTCTACTTCAACATTTTCGCTTTCGGCAATAAACATTGGAAACATAAAATCCGAAGGACTTAAACTGGTTTCGCGAACTAAAGAACGAATGGATTCGTTGGTTCTTAATCTTCTGCCTCTTTGTAATGGGAACATAATTATAGTTTTTCAAGCTCCGTAGGAGCGTAATATTTATAGCAATTTGTATTCTAGTTTTGAATATGAACCCCGTAGGGGTGATATCTTTATTTTTAATTAAACATCATCAAATATATATTCATTTTTAAAATCAACATTAAACAATTTTAAAAATTCTATATATTCTTCTTTGAATGTTTTTGTCTTATGATGTTCTTCTTGATTTTGAATATAATTGATAACATCAGTCAATTGCGAATGACTGTAGGTGAATGCACCAAATCCAGTTTGCCATTCAAATTTACCATTTATCCATGCTTTTTCGTTGATGAATCTGGATGAATTGGCTTTGATGTCTCTCACCAAATCAGACAATGCTTTATTGGGCTTTAACCCAATTAGAATATGAATATGGTCAGGCATTCCGTTAATAGCAATCAATTTTTGATCTTCATTTGTGACAATTCCAGTTATATATTTAAATAATTCATCTTTCCATTTATTGGAAATTAGATTTTGCCTTCCCTTGACAGCAAAGACAATTTGAATATATAATTGAGTATAAGTATTTGCCATTATAATATGTCGCACCGCTGGTGCTCTTTTAAAAAATATTATTTATTACTACAAATATTACGCTCCTACGGAGCTTAATTAGAAATGTCTATTTTATCTTTAGTTTACTCTTAATTTTCTCTCTCTTCGTAATGGAACATAATTATTTATATTTTTGAATTATGAAAACAAAATTGGCATTTAGTTTAATTGCACTTGTTTATATTATCATTTTTAAAATTACAAATTTTGAAAATGGTGATATTGCTTCAGCAACAATATTAATTTATGTTGGAGTACCTTTCTTAGTTTTAGTTTCACTTATTTTATTTATAATAAGTTTGTTTAAGTTTTACAAAGAAAAGTTTAATACCAGGTCTTTATATTTTGTTACACTAATTGTTAATCTGATTACAATTGTTTTAACTTTTAATATTTTCTTGTTTTTTCTAAATCCAATCAATTGGTGATTCTAATACTTTAATTAACTTTTCTTCTTCGCTTCCTATTTCTGGATGATGGTCATAAACCCACTGAACATGTGGTGGTAAAGACATCAAAATAGATTCAATCCTTCCGTTGGTTTTTAAGCCAAATAATGTGCCTTTGTCATGAACCAAATTGAATTCTACATAACGACCACGACGAATTTCCTGCCAGGTTTTTTGCTCAGGAGTATAAGGCAAATCTTTTCTTCGTTCTACTATTGGAACATAAGCCTGAAGAAAACTATTTCCAACTTCGCTAACAAAGTTAAACCAATTTTCCATTGACATTTCATCTGTTGCTTTGCAATAATCGAAGAATAATCCGCCTATTCCGCGTGCTTCATTGCGATGTGCATTCCAAAAATACCCATCGCATTGTTTTTTATATTTTGGATAAAAGGCTGGATTGTGTTTGTCACAAGAATTTTTACAGGTTTGATGAAAATGAGTCGCATCTTCTTCAAATAAATAATAAGGCGTTAAATCCTGTCCGCCGCCAAACCATTGTTGGATTACTTTCCGTGAACCTGTCCCGAGCGAAGTCGAGGGATCATACATTTCGAAATAGCGCCAGTTGGCATGAACGGTTGGCACCATTGGGCTTTTAGGATGAATGACCAAACTTAGTCCGCAAGCAAAAAAATCGGCTTCGCCTACGTTGAATAGTTTTTGCATAGAATCGGGTAATTTTCCATGAACTGCAGAGATATTCACTCCGCCTTTCTCGAAAACAGCTCCGTTTTCTATTACGCGTGTTCTTCCACCACCACCTTCGGGGCGCTTCCAAAGGTCTTCTTTAAATTTGGCTTGACCATCAACTGCTTCCAATCCTGCGACGATTTGGTCTTGCAAATTTTGTATGTAGGCGTAAAATTTATTTTTCATAATTTTCAACATTTGCTGAAGTTAATTCTTTATGTTAATAAATTATAGTATTGATTGCTTCGTTTTTTCAAAATATTTCTTCATTACTAAAATTGAAATTAATTTTTCTCTTTTAGAATCAAAAAATTGAGAACAATAAGCGTTTGCATTTTTGATGATTTCTAATGATTCTTCTTCTCTTTGGATGTAATAATTTAATTTTTCTTCGATATCAGAATAATCAGCTTTGATTTCGATGTAATGAAAATTCGGAATCAATTTCCCTTCCATAAACCATGTTTCATAAGTTGGTTTTGGCATTACTGCAATAGAATTAGAGGACATCACCCATTTAAGATTACTTGCTACATCATTTCCTTCAATGGCCATTATAAATTTATATTTTAAATGATCTTGTAACGTAATTTTAGGAACAATCCAATTAGGATTAGGAGTATTTTTAGAAACATCACCTAAGTCAAACATGGGATTTCCAAAATATTTTTCCATAAACGCTATTCGATGAGGTTTTCCAACCATTTTGCCTCTAAAAATAGCTTTGTTTTGTTTTTTTGAAAATTCAATTTTATCTTTTAAAAATATGAAATGTCTTACTTTGTCAAGTTTTAAAATAATGCTGTTTTCGTTATTACCATTAATAGGTCTGCTTTTTACTATTGAGGGATTTTTAGGTACGTGAATTACATCTCCAAAACAAAAAAACCACCTTAATGAAGATTTTAAATAGCGTGTAATTTCTTTGGTATCAAAATAATATACTTTTCCGTTTTTTGTACTGTTTTCTCTTATTGTAGGTGCAGATGAAGACAGTTCTATTATCTTATCCAGTTTATTGTAATAATTTACCCTTTCAAGAATATAATCCTTGTCACTTCTTTTTTTATAAATCTCTAAATAATGTTTCAGTCTATGTTGAAAAAAGAATGTAGGTATTGCATTTACTATAATATTTTTTAAATAATACTTCCATTTTGGATTTTTACCATTATTTAAAATAACTCTGATATCCATAAATTTTATTGTTTAATCTTTAATAAATATTTGATATTTAAAAATTAATTTAAATTGTATTTATACAAACTGAATGAAGATACCAATTTTAAGTTTTTTAATTCCCGTACTCTTTCACCGCATCAATAAAAGCCTTAGCGTGATCTACTGGAATGTTTGGTAAAATTCCGTGACCCAGGTTTACGATGTATTTGTCT
>NCET01000009.1 GCA_002280815.1 Flavobacteriales bacterium 32-34-25
AAGATTAAATTTAATAAATATTTTTCCTTATATAAAAGAAGTAAATGAATCTGATATTGAGGGTTGGAGTTTTAGGAGTTCTGCTATTTTGGGACATCCGTTAAATAATGCTTTGTGTGTTTCAACAATAATGGGCTTTATTTTAATTTCACAAATAAGACTTAATTTAAAATTATTTTATTTAATTCTGGGATTCATTTCGTTATTATGTTTCAATGCAAGAGCTGCAATTCTGACATGGATTTTATTGGCATCAATTTATTTAATTAATTTAATTAGAAGCCCCAATACAAAAAAAAGAGTAGTGAAAACATTAATTCTGTTTGTAATAACAATTATTTATTTAATGTATAATCTTATTGTTGAACATGGTTTTGGGGGCAGAATTGTCCATAATGATATATATGATGGAAGTGCCCAGTCTAGAGTAGATGTATATAGTGTTTTTTCTTATGTTTCTAATTTTGATTTGTGGTATGGAAATCCATCCAATTATATACCATTAATGAAGAAATTACATGCTGGTGGTATTGAAAATTCATATATAGTACTCATTTTAAATTATGGAATTTTAATGTTTTTAATCATAATGTTGTTTTATTATTATTTAATACGTCGCTTAATAAAACACTATACTTTATATGATAATTTTATTATTTTAACTTCTTTTTTGGTAGTTGGCTCTGCTAATAATGCATTGTCTGGTTCAATTCCCTGGGGTTTTTTAATTTTATGTTTTCATACTTTTTCAATTTCAAATGAGAAAACACTTGTAAAGTCATTAGAACAAAATTATAATAAAGAGAATGTAGAATTTGCATAAGTTCCTTTAGAAAGATACATATATTAAGATATGGTACTGATAATTTCATAAAACTGTTATGTTTTCGAAAGAAGATTAATGATTGTGATAGAAATTAAAATTTAGATTAAAGGAATCTTTCAAAATCCTTGTTCAGTCAAGTATCGATTAAAAGTAGTTAATGAAGACAAATAAAATAACCGCAATGACTTCCAAACACAATTCCAAACCTCTGTTTGTTATATATAAAACTGATTTAGGGAGTACTTCATTAGGAGTTCTTCTTGAAGAAAATTTGAAAACGGATTTCAATTTTTTTTACTTTGATGAAGTGGATTTAAAAACGAATCAAAATAAATTTATTTACACTATTAATTATCTTAAAAAGATTGCGGAATTAAGGCATCAAGTAAAAAAAACTTCAAATCAAGGGCATAAAATAGTTTTTCAAAATTTAAAACCAGCACTCTTTAGTTTCGGTCTTTGGAACTCAACAAATGGAATTGTTATTTCTGATTTTTCACACAGTCTTTTTGAATGGTGTAAAAAGAAAACGTATAAAAAAGACAAAAGATTTTATTCCCAAAGAATATTATACCAAAAACTCTATAAAATATTAACTTTTACAGATAATCTCAAGGGCAATTTGCAAGATGTTTATGGTGTATCGCGAGATAAACTATTCAGTGTTCCGATACCTCTCGATTTCGAGAATTATTATCAAGTTCCGCAAGAAGTGGGTACAATTCCCAAAGTATTATTTGTAGGTGGAGAATTTTATAGAAAAGGAGGCAATCATATCCTAAATGCTTGGGACAGTAAGTTAAAAGGCAAATGTGAATTAACCATTTTGACCAATAGTGAAATTGAAGAAAAAGAGGGAATAAAAGTTTTTAATTCTGTATCAAAAGGTACACAAGAACATATTTCTATATTTCAATCTTCAGATATTTTTATTCTTCCTACAGATCGGGATGCCTATCCTATAGTCTTGGGAGAAGCAGCGGTATCAAGTCTAGCGATTATTACGACCCAGTATGCTTTTGGGGCACAAAATATAATCCTTGACGGCGAATCTGGTTTTATATCAGAAACTGCAGAAGACTGCATTGAACACTTAATTACCCTCCTTGATAATCCAGGAATGATTATAAATTTTAAACGTAATACCCACGATTATATCCAAAAACACTTTTCTAGGGAAGTTTTTAGAGATACGATATTACAAGCCATACAATAAAATTGATCCTTTGAAAGAAATAGCCCTATTAATTACTTCGTTTAACAGGAAGTTAAAAACATTACAATGCCTTGAATCCCTTTTTTCGCAAAAGGGAATTAATAGTAGTTTTAAACTCACTATTTTTTTGGTTGATGATGGTTCTACTGACGGAACTTTTGAAGCTGTTTCTGGTAGATTTCCTTCAGTAACTATTATCAAGGGAACTGGCGATTTATTCTGGAATAGAGGCATGCATTTAGCTTGGAAAACAGCCCTACAAAGCAGCATTTCATTTGATTATTTTATTTGGTTGAATGATGATGTCGTTTTATATGATGATGCTGTTAGCCATATTCTGGATTGTGCTGACCAAAGCAAATCTAGAGCGATAGTTTGTGGAATTTTAGAAACTCAAAAGTTTTCTTCTACTATTAGTTATGGTGGAGGCAATAAAATTAATGGCCGGTATCACGCTAATCTTCCATCAGCCAAACTGCAATCATGCACTATTATCAATGGAAATTTTGTTTTAATTCCTAACAGTGTTTTTCAAGTAGTAGGGACTATTGATGCTGTGTTCCCACATTCATTAGGAGATCATGATTATGCTTTAAGGGCTATAAAACTTGGTTTTAAATGCTATACTTCTAAGAAGTTTATAGGGTATTGCGAATTGAACCCAACGAATCCTAAATGGTGTTTGCCAGAAGTAAAATTAAAGGATCGTATTCGATCTTTATATTCACCGTTAGGAAATAGTCATCCTTACTATTATTTTATTTATGAACAACGACATTTTGGTTTGTTTACAGCGGTTAAGCATTTTATTTCTATCCATTTAAGACTTTTAATGCCCCAACTATGGAAACAATAAAAAATACTGTTTTTCAGGTGGATAGTGCTATTGTTAAAAAAGCAAGAACACTTGATAATTATATAATTGAGACTAATGAAGTAGCTGGTACAGGACCAAAAATATGTGCCATTTATTTTAGCAGCAACTTTATTTACTATCCCAACAATGAAGCCAGTTTTCGCGCTGCAATTTTCGATAAAAATCGATTTGAATGGTGGAATTTAAGACATCCTAAAGCGTGTAAGCATATTTTTATTCGTGATGTTTATAAGCAATGGTATTTACATGGTATAAATGTCGAATTGGATTCCATAGAAAAGTTATCTGATTTTTTGAAAAAAGAAATTGAAGGTTTCGATACTTATTTCATTGGCAGTTCGGCAGGAGGATATGCAGCCGTGCTGTTAGGGTCTATGTTGAATGCCAAAAGGATTTACACCTTTAATAATCAATTTTTTTTAACGGATTTGTTAGAAAGATCCACTGCTTTAGTAGATCCCATTATTTTCAAGGAGCGCAACAATCCTGCTATTGCCCAATTTTATTCTATTAAACCGTATATTACTAATCCCTCCAATATTTATTATTTTCACTCTGCCACGAGTGATTGGGATAGGCGTCAATATGAAGAAGTGAAAGAGGTAGCCATGCATGTGATTGCAGTGAAGACTAATGTTCACGGGATTCCTTTACTGAAAAATAATTTATTGCCTTTGTTTGATTTTTCAGAAGAACTTTTAAAAAAGCTGACTGAAAAAAGGCTTAACCCTCTTTTGTTTTCATTAAAAATTGTAGGTCTTTTTAAAACGTTGGAATTCATTTTCTCCATATTGCCCCAAATTTATAACAGGATCTTTTTGATTCCGATAAAAAAAATATTGAAAGCTTAATTATGGGTAACACTTCAAACACTATATCACCTTTAGGAATAGGTACAAGCCAAATAGCGTCCTTGGGTAGAGGGATTAATCATAGTGAAGCCAAGCGTTTGTTTGATACCGCTTTAGATTATCAGGTGACCACTATTGATACTGCTGACACCTATGGTTCTGGAGATTCGGAGCGGATGATTGGAAAAGCTATTCAAGCTAAGCGATCTGATTTTTATGTCATCACTAAGGCAGGCTTTCCTTATGTCCATTTGCCAGGCTTTCTTTCGCCTTTAAATCAAATTGGAAAAAAAGTATTGCAAAGTACTGGGGGTAATAAATCTTATTCTAAAAAATATCTTATTCAATCTTTAGAAAAAAGTTTAAAAAGGCTTAAAACGGATTATGTAGATGCTTTTTTACTTCATGAGCCTCTTGGAGTTGATTTATTGGCTTTTGATGATTTTTGGGAGGCCTTGGAGTTGATCAAGAAAAATGGAATGGCTAATAATATTGGAATTTCGACCAATGATAGCAGTGCCTATATGATGGCTTCCAATAGAATAAAATTGGATCTTGTTGAAACAGGAATGCCTTACGGTCAAGATGAAAATAGCTCTGTATTTAGTCTGGCTAAAAATGACCATATTCCAGTAGTGTTAAATGAAGTTTTGAAGCCCTATAAATCCTTGCTAGAAAATGCTGGTGTTGTAGCTCTTTTAAGAGAATATGGCAAATCAGACCAAGAACTGATTGGGATATTGTTAGCCCATTCTATTTATGAAAAAAAAGGGCAATGCGCCTTGACAGGTACCAGAAATCCAAATCATCTCATTCAAAATGTTGCAGCTTTTAGAGAAAATGCTAACATTCTTGAAGTTTTTCAGGAAATTTCGACATATTTTAAAGTACACTGTATCTAATAGAAATTTTATAATAGCTACTTAGGAACCATATTTCGATGAATAATTTTGTTAAGAAATGAATCAAGATAAACCCAAAGCATTAGTTTTTTTTCAATATTTACCTCCGTGGAGAATTGATGTATTTAATGAAATGGCAAAGTATTATCAGCTAACTATTGCTTTTACCGATGCTGAAATAGATGGTTTTTCGTATAACAGGGAGCTATTGTTAAGCCAACTTAATCCTGAAATAAAAACAATTTTTTTAAGTAAAGGATTTAGAATTGGTAGCAGGCCAATTAGGTTTGGTGTTTATGATTTAATAAAAAGCATTGAACCCCATATAATATTTTCTCATGAATATTCGCCTACTAGTATTTTAGTGGCTACCTACAAAAAAATTAAATTATTTGACTATCAATATGTAATTACGACATCAGATAATGTGGGTATAGCAGAAAGTGTAGGTGGATTGAAAGCTATATTTAGAAATTATGTACTGTCCAATTCGAATGCTATAATAGTTTATAGTGAGGCAGTAAAAAAGTTTTATCAAAAAGCATATCCTTTCTTGCGAGTAGCAATATGTCCAAACATTCAAAATCCAGTTACTTTATTAAAACATCGCAACTGTTTTGATTCTATTTTAAAATATTATAAAACTAAGTTTGAACTAAATGATGTTAAAATTATACTCTATACAGGAAGACTAAGTTTCGTTAAAGGAATTGATTTGTTGTTGGATGCTTTTTCAAAATCTTTTAATGATGGATATAAATTGGTATTAGTTGGTGAAGGAAGTGAAAAAGAAAATTTAATGCAGCAATGTAAAGATCTCAATATTGAAGATAAAGTTGTGTTTGCCAGTTTTTATTCAGGTAGGGAATTGTATGCTTGGTATGACTTAGCTAATTTATACATCCTTCCCAGTAGATATGAACCATTTGGTGCGGTTGTAAATGAAGCTTTGGTCTATGGATGTCAGGTGATGGCCAGTAAGTTTATAGGGGCTATAGATTTTATTAATGATTCTAACGGTGTTCTGTTCAATCCATTAAATGAAAAAGAGTTTATTACTACTTTAAATGATTTTTATAAAAAATTAGATTTGGTTGAAAATAAAAAAACTGATTTAATGATTGTTTCATTCGATAGTTATGTGAATGTTTTCAATGAAATTTATATAAGTTAATTTTTAACCACGATGATTAAAATTTCATACAACAATATGCCGGCGGGAAGCAATAAAATTAAGTTTTTTTTACGCTTCTATTTCAATGTTTTACGAACCTGGTATTTATTTAATATCAAGTATCCTTGGGTACAAAATGACGGCTTTGTCAGAGTAATGCCACTTGGTTTATTTGTAAAAAGAGATATTAAAATTGGAAATAATGTTCAGTTTGGCAGAGGGACTTGGGTGTCTATTGATGTTCATTTTGGAAATAATATTCTTATTGCTTCTAGAGTTAATTTTGTAGGTAGAAACGATCACATTTTTGACGAACCCTGTAGAACTATTTGGAATTCTCCTCGTGGTACTGACGATTTGACTATTGTTAATGATGATGTCTGGATAGGAACATCATCAACTATTTTAGCGGGAGTTACTATTGGTCAAGGTGCTATTATTGCTGCTGGGTCACTACTTACCAGAAGTGTGCCTCCATGCGAAATTTGGGGAGGGGTTCCTGCTAAAAAAATTCGAGATCGTTTTAAAAATGAAGTCGATGCTAAATTGCATCTACAATTTCTTGCAGCAAAGAAATAGCTCATTTTTTATACTATTCTACTGGTTACTATTAAAGAAAATAAAAAGTTCTAGAAATAAATTTTTAATAAAGAATGATATGAAAGTTGCAATTATTGGAGCAGGAACTTATGGTAGTTACGTAATTGATTCTTTGTTGTCTAAATACCCAAAAGCAAATATTACTTTATTTGATATTGGAGATTCGGCTATAAAAAGTGAAAAAGAAATTGGACTGTATTCTTCACTTAAAAAGGCGATGTACACTGGTTTAACTGATGGGAGATGGTTTGGTTTTGGAGGAACTTCAAATAAATGGGGAGGTCAGTTATTGACTTTTACCGAAAATGACTTCAAAAATCCTGATAATTTTATGCAAGATGTGATTAAAATAAATCAAAAGCATAAAGTATCGGTATTGAAGAAATTTAATATTGAAAATAATTATGCTGAAATTAATGTTTCAGATGGTTTGTTTACAAAGACAGGTATTTGGTTAAGTGTCTTTAATCGAAATTTTTTTAAACATTTTAGAATAAATAAAAGAAAACAAGTTAGAATACTTTCCCATTGTAGGGTATCAAAATTAATTACTCAACAAAACAATAAGATTCAGAAAGTAATTTATTTAGAAAACGGAATAGAAAAGGAGGAAACTTTTGACTATTATTTTCTTACAGCTGGCGCGTTTGAATCTACCCGTATTCTTTTAAGTTCTGAAATAATAAAAGATAAAATACATTTTTCAGATCATTTGTCACAGAAGGTATTCAAAGTGAAACGAAGCACTAAAATTGGTGATGAAGATTTTGTATTTAGAATGAAAGGTTTCTCTTTGATTACAAAGCGTTTAATTGGAGAAATTGATGGGTATTCCTTTTATGCACATCCTGTGTTTAATATGGATTTTCCTTTTTTCCAGAGTATCAAAACTATTCTTTTCAAAAAGCAATTTACATGGAAAGCTTTTAAAGATGCTTTTAAAAACATGCCACAAGTAGTTGCTTTTGCTTGGAGTGTATTGGTTAATAAAAAAATGTTTGTACTTAATAATGAATGGTTTATTTATATCGATATTGAAAACCCAACTAAAGATAGTTATGTTGCACTTTCTGAGGAGAAAGATGATTTTGGAATAGTAGGTTTAGATGTTAGCTACTCAATTGGAGAAGAAGCGGATCAAATTTATAGAAAAGCGAAAGATTTGGTAGAGAAGTACCTCAAGGATAACCAAGTAGATTTTGAAACTATTTCCGATGAAATTGACGTTCGTAATAGTGAAGATATTTATCATCCCTATCTAATGAACAGTAATTATAATTCTCTAGAAGATTATTTTTCAACTTATGAAAATATGTTGGTAGTCACAACAGGAATTTTACCTCGTATAGGCGGAATCAATCCTACAGCTGCACTTTTGCCTTTAATTGATGAGTTTATTGAGAGCAAGTTTCTATCTTCCATAAATTAACATTATATGATATCAGTATTAATCAATGCCTATGCCTGTGCCCCCAATATGGGTTCAGAGCCAGGTATGGCGTGGAATTGGATAACCAATTTGGCAAATTATTGTAAAGTTTATGTTATTACAGAGGGAGAATGGCAAACAGAAATTGAAGATGCTTTAAAAGAATTACCACAAGCAGAAAATATTGTGTTTTATTATAACCCACTTTCAGAAAAAGTTAGGAAAATGTGCTGGAATCAGGGTGATTGGAGGTTTTATAGACATTATCGAAAATGGCAGTTTAAAACTTATGAAATGGCCTTAGAAATGAGCAAGCATAATAATTTTGATGTATTGCATCAATTAAATATGATTGGTTTTAGAGAACCGGGATACTTATGGAAAATTCCGGATATTCCGTTTATATGGGGGCCTGTTGATGCTAAACAAAAGTTCCCTGTTTCGTATCTTGAAGGAGTAGGTTTAAAAACGCAACTTTTTATAAATTTAAAAAATGGGATTACCTATTTACAGCTTAACTATTCTAAACGTCTTCGGTTGGCAGTTAAAAGAGCATCAGTAGTTGTCAGTGCGTCTTCCAATTCTCAAGTTTCATTTGAACGATTTTATGGAATTAAATCGACTTTGCTCAATGAAACCGGATGTTATATTCAAAAGCATGAAGTTGCAGATAAAACAAAAAAAAAGAAATTAGACCTTCTGTGGGTTGGGAAACTTGACTTTAGAAAGCAATTATCTCTAGCGATACAAACTTTGTCAAAAGTGAGCAATAAAGAAGTAGTATTGCATATCGTTGGGTCAGGAGACAGTCATTATTACCAATCTTTTGCGAAAGAAATTGGGGTAGAGGATCAATGTAAATGGTATGGTTTAATCCATCAGAGTGAAGTTCAGAAAATGATGCAAAAGTATGATTTATTATTTTTCACAAGTGTGGCAGAAGGAACACCACATGTGGTACTTGAGGCACTGTCAAATAATATGCCAGTATTGTGTTTTAACACTTGTGGACAAGGAGATTCGGTAAATGATTCTGTAGGGTATAAAATTAGTTTAACTACTCCAAAACAATCCGTTAGCCAGTTTTCAGAAAAAATTAATTTTTTATTTCATAATAGAAATATATTGAAGCAATTGTCGGATAATTGCTATGTGCGTCAACAGGAATTATCTTGGGATAGTAAGGCTAAAAAGATGGTTGAACTCTATGAAACTACTATTCTAAAATTTAAATAATTAAGTTGTTCGCATTAGATGTGATGCAGCATGTAAAGCTTACAATTTCTACTTTTTAGAGAGAGATTCCAGATGTTATAATTAAGGTATTTTACTTATTTAAAAATGTTCAACTGTAAAAAAAAAAGTGAAATTCTAATTGTAAATCCAAGGCTTAAAAATGAAGCAGTGCTAGCCAGTAAAAAGGTTTATCACAAAAAAATTACCTTAGAAATCTTTGAAATGCGAATGTTGGCTATTTTACAGGAACCTTTTGAATAAAAATTATTTTCATCCTTTATTCTTAATAAAAACTTATCTCAATTGGTTTTCTGAATATTTTCAGTTTTTATAAAATAATTTTTATGTCAATTCTATCAAATTCTGTTTCCCTACAAGATTACTCCATTTACAATAATTCTTTATCAGACTTGGATTTATCCCAAAAAACATTAATTACTACCATCAATCAGTATTCGTATTGTATCGCAGAGGAAGATGCTGAATTTAAAAACGCCTTGTTGGGATCGGATGTTTTATTGCCTGATGGAATGGCTATTGTCTCCGCGGTACGCTTGAAAACAGGAGAGAAAATTAAAAAAATCGCTGGTGCAGACATTCATTTACATTTATTGAATAATCTCAATGTAAAATCGGGAAGGTGCTTTTATTTAGGTTCTTCAGAGGGGACACTACTAAAAATAAAAGAACGTTTAGCAGTCGAGTTTCCTAATATAAATGTTGGAACATACTCACCACCTTTTAAATCTCATTTTTCCAAATCTGAAAATAAGGAAATGATAGATACTATAAATTCTTTTGCACCCGATGTGGTGTTTGTAGGCATGACAGCACCCAAACAAGAAAAATGGGCCTTTCATCATAAAACCCAATTAAAAACTAAAACTATTTGTGCTATTGGTGCCGTGTTTGATTTTTATGCGGGAACAGTAGAGCGACCTTCTTTATTCTGGATTAACCTAAGATTAGAATGGTTTATTCGGTTAATCAAAGAACCTAAAAGAATGTGGAGGCGTTATTTGTATTATGGGCCTGTTTTTATTGGATATATTTTACGGCAAAAAAAGTCTAGACTGCGCTCGACTTGACAGAACCATTTATTTATTTATTTATTTATTGAGTAGTGAGTAGTGATTGAGCTGACAGAAATAATTCTAAATATCGAAACAGTAATGCTACTACGATAGTATTGAAAAGCTATGTTCTTCCAAAAAAAATATACTAGCAAACAAAAAAGCATTGTATTCGCTTTTTTGCTCTGTGTCGCCGCAATATTTTATTATTCGTGGTTACCCAATCCCAGGTTGGAAACCGAAACCTACCTGCCGTTATGGTTGCGGAACTGGAGTAATACGTATTTTAATTTGCGAACCGCCATACCCTTTATACCCTTGGGTTATCTGTTATCCGCTTGGACATCAGTTTCCAGCAGCTTGTTTTCTGTTAAATGGCGTTTTCCATTATGGATTAACAACACTTTGATTGCTACTATAATTATTTGTCTGGCCGAAGGAGGACAGTTTTTTATTAAGAATAGAAGTCCGGATTGTTTGGATCTTGTTTTCGGGATTCTGGGTAGTACTTGCGGCACTATTATTCATTATTGTATTAAAAAATTTAACCAAATCATTTTTCATTAAACATGCGTAACAGACATAAATTTACTTTTATATTTTGCTGTATTTTATTGGATTTTATAGCTATGATTGGCGGTACAGCAGTCTTTTTGCAATTTGCCGGGGATGCAGCAGTTGCTTGGAACACTTTTGTAATCAATAATATACTTCTAGCTTCCATTCTTACCTGGTTGCTTCCGGCACTGTATTTTAAATTGTATCGGTTGCATACCATTTTTAGTTTAGAGACTTTTTATCGTAATAGTTGGCGTGTATTTTTGAGTCAGCGCATCCTTTGGCAATGTTATATTTTATTATTTCAAGGTCCCGATGAATATCGGTTGGGTATCAGTGCCAATATATTTCAACTGAGTTTTTTACTTTGCTATTTTTTGTTTTCCAGAATTATTTTTGCCCTGGTTTTAAAGAATATAAAAAAATGGGTGCGTAAACCTTTTACTGTCGCCATTTGGGGATTTAATACCACCAGTATCGAATTGGCTTCACAACTGGAAATGAATTCGCATTTCAATCATTTTGTAGGCATACTTAACGATGCCAGCGATGCCGATTATCCGACTAAGAAATCTTTTAATACAGCGCTGATCAATGCTATCGATAAGGCCGCTGATAATCAGATTCAGGAATTGTATGTCGTGGCACAACCGCATTATATAGTAGATTTAAATAGTTATTTTGAACTTGCCGATCGCAGATGTATGCGACTTAAGTTTGTACCGGATTTTTCGATGATTTCAAAATCTTCATTCAGCAGTACTAACCTAAATAACTTTCATGTCATCCGACCACGGAATGAACCTTTGCAAGATTCCTATAACCGCTTACTGAAGCGCGTATTCGATATAGTTTTCAGTCTGTTGGTGATTGTTTTGGTCTTGTCCTGGTTGTATCCTGTTTTGGCTTTTATCATTAAAAAGCAAAGTAAAGGGCCTGTGTTATTTAAGCAATTGCGTACGGGTAAAAAGAATGCGTCTTTCTGGTGTTATAAATTTCGAAGTATGACCGTTAATGCCCAAAGCGACAGCTTACAGGCTCAAAAGGAAGATGCGCGTGTTACCCCCATAGGGAAATTTATCCGCAGAACCAGCATCGACGAATTACCCCAGTTTTTTAATGTTTTGTTAGGCGATATGAGTGTTGTGGGACCCCGTCCCCATATGTTGAAACATACACAGGATTATAACGATCAAATCAACAATTTCATGGTACGCCATTTTGTTAAACCCGGGATTACGGGCCTCGCTCAGGTTTCCGGCTTACGGGGAGAGACCAAAAAAGTTTCGGATATGAAACGTCGTGTCAAGGCCGATATTGAGTATGTACAAAATTGGAGTTTAATCAAGGATTTAAAAATCTGTTTACTGACTGTGATTGTTACCCTGAAAGGGGATGAAAATGCATTTTAACTTAAAAAATAAAAACTTATGAATATTACGTATTTCTTAGCTGGTGCACTATGCGGTATTTGTGTAGCCTCTTTTTTTATTGGTAAAGAATTGTACCGATTTTATATTAAAAATAAGATTCAGAAAAAACAATTGGACCGGATGGCGAAATTGAATGATAAGATTAAAAAATCATTTCTTTTTGAATCGAATGAAATGTCGAACTCCTTGTAAGATCTATTTTTTAGTGGTAATTTTTTTGTTCGTTCACTTGAATAACCCCCTTATTTTAATCCGTAAGATAGGAAGCCTTTTATCTTATACAATTTTTTTTAAATGAATACATTCCGTTACTGTAGCTTCTTTTTTATTTTATTTTTTGTTTCCTGTGCTTCTAAAAAGGATATTTTATATTTTCAGGATGCGAAAACTTATCCATCAGTGGCTTTAACGCATGATGTGGTTTTGGTCCAACCTAATGATATTTTGCATATTCAAATAGGCGCTTCAGTACCCGAAACAGCTTTACCGTATAATGTCCAAACGGGAGCTGCTTCTGGAGGAACTCCAAATGTAGAAACTTTAAAAGTACAAGGTTACTTAGTTTCTTCTCAAGGGACTATTCAGCTCCCTGTATTGGGCACGGTACAAGCTGCCGATCAGTCTCTTTCTGATTTAGAACAAGCTATAAAAGGACAACTTGAAAAAGAAGGTCACCTGGTTCATCCCACAGTTTCAATACGGATCTTGAATGCCAAGGTGACGGTTTTAGGTGAAGTGCAAAGGCCGGGAACCTATGCTTTTATGGAACAGTCCCTTTCGGTTCCCCAAGCCTTAGGCTATGCAGGAGATTTAACCATCAATGGAAAGCGTAACGATATTTTACTCATCAGAGAATCAGCGGGTGTACGTACAATATCACATCTAGATTTAACTACTGCCAACTGGATGAATAATCCTGATTATCAAATTCGCCAAAATGATGTGCTAATAGTTAATCCGAATAATGCCAAGGTGAAAACAGCCGGCTATGTGGGCAATACAGGTACTTTACTTACGATTGCTTCCTTATTATTAAGTTCTATTATTTTATTAACACGCTAAGTTTATGAATACCGACAGAAATGATTATTTCGATTTTATTGAAGACGAAAATCCAGTACAGCTAAAACAGCTTATTGGTAAATATTTACGGTATTGGCCTTGGTTTTTGGCAACTGTTTTACTTTCGCTTTTTACTGCTTTTTTGTATTTACGGTATGCGGATGTGATTTACAAAACGGAAGCCAAAGTAAAATTGTTGAATGATAAGGAGAATTCCAATTTCACATTGGATGTAACTAAGTTATTTAATAAATCGAATATCAATTTAGAAAATGAAATAGCATTATTTAAATCAGTTCACTTATCAGAGCAAGTAGTGAAAAATTTAAAATTAAATGTAGAATATTTTTATAATGGTTCCGTTACTTCGAAAAAGGTTTTTACTTCTCCCTTTGTAGTCGCTTATTCTGATACTCTAACTCCCTTGAAGACTAGTTTGCAGTACAGTATTACCATCAATAAAACCGGATATACAGTATCAGATATGGGTTCTGGTAAAAGCTATACCACAAGACAGCATGTTTTGGATGCTTCCAGCTCTCAGTTTCCAATTACGATTCAGCCTGTGTTACCAAATAGAATGCTTTCTCATATTGATGAAAACTATACTGTTATAATCAATCCAGTGGGTAAAACAGCTATCCAACTCAGTAAAGCTTTTCAGGTGGAACCGGAAGGGGAAGACAGCGACATTTTAAGCCTTTCTCTGGAAGGAACTGATGGATTGCATTCGGAATCGGTCATCAATAATTTAATTGAAGTTTTTGAATCTGATGGGATTACTGATAAACAAGAGGTTTCCCGCAGAACAATTGGTTTTGTAGATGACCGGTTTGTTTATTTAAGAAGAGAACTTGATTCGATAGAGATATCAAAAAAGAACTATAAGAAAAATAATAATTTGAGTTTTATACAGGAAGATGCCGGCTCCAGTCTTTTGGATAAAACCGCCAAGGAGAAAGCTTTATATGATATTGAATCGCAATTGTTGTTGACAAAACTTTTGAAAGACAATATAACTTCTCAAAAAGTATTTGAACTTTTACCCGCTAATATTGGGATACAAAATAGTGCCATTAACGAATTGGTAGGGGAATATAATACTTCCGTTCTGGCCTATCAGAAATTGCAGACCAGTGCAGGAGTAAACAATCCTTCGCTACAAGTTTTAGTTAGTGCATTGACAAGGCAGAAAGCTAATATTGTCAATTCTGTTAATGGGTATGCAAGACAGTTGAAAACCTCACTTAACCAGAGTGAATCGGCTCAAAGAAATGCTGAAGGCTCATTTTCTTCTTTACCTGAAAAGGAAAAAGTATTGAGAAGTATAGAACGCCAGCAAAATTTGAAGGAGAGTTTGTATTTATTGCTGCTTCAAAAAAGGGAAGAGGCCTCTATCAATTTGGCTATAACGGTTCCCAATACCAAAATTATAGATTATGCCATTACCAATAAAGCTCCTGTATCACCGCAAAGAAGCAAAATCTTTATAATAGCTTTTTTCTTAGGCTTGGCGCTTCCTTTTGGAACATTATTACTTAAATTTAAGTTAGATGACAAGATCCACAATGCGGCTGATGTTGAAAACAAAACTACGGCAGTACCAATTTTAGCAGAACTTCCTTCGTTGTTAGAGACCAAAGAATCACAAACACAAAATTTAGAAGCCTTTCGGACTTTGGCTAATAACACCAATTTTATTACCTCCTATTGCGCTCAATCATCAGGAAAAGTAATTTTTGTAACCTCTTCTATTAAAGGAGAGGGTAAAACGTTTGTTTCCTATAACTTAGCTGCAGCTTATGCTCATCTGGACAAAAAAGTCCTGCTTGTTGGGGCTGATTTTAGAAATCCTCAATTGCATAAGTATTTGCATCAAAACCGAAAAGAGACCAAAGGATTTTGTAATTACCTTCATGATGGCTCTTTAGATTGGAAGCAATTGCGCTATCAAACGGAAGATGCAACTTATCCTTTTCATATATTATTATCAGGAACGATACCACCTAATCCTACTTTGCTACTGTCTAATTCGCGTTTTGACGCTTTTATCCAGGAAGTAAAAGGACAGTATGATATCATTATTTTTGATACACCTCCGACCTTGCTAGTGACTGATACACTGATTATCTCTAAATACGCTGATACTACATTGTATGTATTGCGATCCGGAGTTACTGAAAAGAATCTGGTGAGTTACGCCAGTAAATTGAGTCTGGACAAAAAAATCATCAATATGGGCTTTGTCATTAACGATATTGATTTTGATACTTCATATGGATACGGATATGGATACGGATATAACTATGGATATGGTTATGGCTATGACAAGGAGGTACAAAAGTCGGTGTGGTACAAACGATGGATTAACAAGGTATAGTTTACTTCTTGATAGGCTTTTTACTCGGAGTGATTTTTTTAGATTTAATTGTTTTGACCTAAGCCTGTCCTGGAGTAAATGCTGCTATGAGATTTCAGCAGGGTGAGGTTTGATAGTATCTCACTAGTCCACCCGCTAAACATTTTTCTCACTTAAGGCCTTTTCTCTGCCCGGTAGTAAACACAAATTAACAAATAATAAAATAACGCTTGATTAAAAAAAATATAATGAACCTAGCACCAACCATTTTAGACGCAGTAAACGAATGGCTTACTCCTACATTTGACGAGCAGACACATGCCGCAATCAAAACAATGATGGATTCATCTCCGAAAGAAATTGAAGAGAGTTTTTATAAAAATCTTGAATTTGGTACCGGTGGTATGCGAGGCATAATGGGCGTTGGAAACAATCGCATCAACAAATACACGCTAGGTAAAAGTACTCAAGGGCTTTCTGATTATTTACATATCGCTTTCCCAAATCAACCTATAAAAGCCGTTATCGCTTATGATTGCCGTCATAACAGTGATACTTTGGCAAAAACGGTAGCCGATGTTTTTTCAGCTAACGGAATAGAGGTTTATCTTTTTTCAAGCCTTAGACCAACCCCTGAATTATCGTTTGCCCTTAAATATTTAAACTGTCAATGCGGAATTGTACTTACCGCTTCACACAATCCACCGGAATACAACGGATACAAAGTATACTGGGAAGATGGTGGACAAATCGTTCCTCCACAAGACGGGGAGATTATCAATGTTATCGAAAATTTAAAATACGATCAGATAAAATTTGGCGCCAACGAAGATCTGATTCACTATATCGACACCGAAGTAGATCAGGCTTTCGTAAAATCGTCTGTAGAAAACGCAAGTTTCAACACTCCTGCCGAAGCGAAAAACAACCTAAACATTGTTTTTACTTCCTTACACGGAACCTCCATCACCGTGGTACCGGACACCTTGGCACTGGCAGGATACAAAAATGTACATTTCGTAGAAGAACAAAGAATCCCAAATGGTGATTTCCCAACGGTAAAATCCCCGAATCCGGAAGAACCGGAAGCTCTAACCATGGCATTGGCATTAGCTGATAAAACGAATGCAGATATCGTTATTGGTACTGACCCTGATTGCGACCGTTTGGGTGTAGCCGTTCGAAATAACGAAGGGCAGATGACTTTATTAAACGGAAACCAGTCCATGATTGTAATGACTGCCTTTTTATTGGAACAATGGAAAAAAGCAGGCAAACTCAACGGAAAACAATTTATAGGATCCACCATCGTTTCCACTCCGATGATTATGGAATTGGCTACTGCCTATGGCGTACAATACAAAAGTGGCCTGACCGGATTTAAATGGATTGCCAAAATGATTAAAGACTTTCCCGAACTGCAATTCATCGGTGGCGGGGAAGAAAGTTTCGGATACATGGTTGGCGATGCTGTGCGCGATAAAGACGCCGTTGCCGCTACCTTGTTGATTTGTGAAGTTGCCGCCCAGGCCAAAGCCAAAGGAAGTTCTGTATACCAAGAATTATTGCAACATTATGTAGATTTTGGATTCTACAAAGAACATTTGATTTCCCTTACCAAAAAAGGAATGGACGGTTTGGCTGAAATCAACCAAATGATGGTCAATTTAAGACAAAATCCGCTGAAAGAAATCAACGGACAACGCGTGGTTATGGTAGAAGATTACAAATCCTCAGTTGCCTTGAATTTATTGACCAACGAAGAAGAAATCATGGTAATGCCAAAAGCCGACGTATTGATTTATTATACCGAAGACGGGGCTAAAATTTGCGCCAGACCAAGTGGAACAGAACCTAAAATAAAATTCTACATCAGTGTGAAAACGGAATTGGATTCGGTTGACAATTTCAAAGAAGTCGAAAGCACTTTAAATGAAAAAATTAAGAATATTATAATTGCAATGCAATTAGGTTAAACGCAGTTTTCTTAAATAAGAACTACCTATTTATGATTCGCATTTGATGTATTCTTCCAAAAAAAATACACCACCACAATACTTAACCAACTAAAATTTTACAAGATGAAATCAATTTTTTTATGTGGAATCCTATTCTTTTCCAGTTTGACTATTTACGCTCAGGAAAAAGGGAATGAAATTACAAAATCAGAAGCTCCGGGAACTATGGTAGCTTCTGACAGTTCCAATTATTTGTTAACTCTAGGTTTAAATTTGATTGACGATGGAGGTCCTAATTTTTTGCCTTTCAATAATTTGTCTTTCAAAACTCCTTTTTTTATCGGGGCTGAACGCCGTTTTAAATCGAATCTGTCTCTGGCTGTATCGGTATCAACCAATCAATTAAAGATTCAATCAGAAATAAAGTCTTATGTTGGTGTTGACGTTGTGGGGCAATTTTATTTTGATGATTATATATTTAATAACAAAAACATAGAAACATTCGCAGGGTTAGGAGTGGGACGTTACTTTTTGGAGGATCAGGGTAAAACCACTTTTGATGTAACGGGAGGAGGCCGCTATTGGTTTTCGGATCGCTTTGGTGTAAGTCTGCAAGCTTATGGAAAAGTAGGTTTACAATACAATGATAATATAGCATATAACCATTATCAATATAATTTGGGAATTGTTTGGAGGAATGGTGCCAGTAAAAAGTAATTAAGGATACCCGCTGGGTGAAATTATTTTTTGATGATAAATTTTCGTCAGTTCGATTGATTTTCGTTAGAAAATCGTATTGAGAATAAGAAAATTTTGAATACAAAATGATTCTCGTCCCGATAACTATCGGGACATTTTTTTGCTTCATTCCATTACGCAAAAACACTCGAAATGACGTTTTTGATAATTTCACCCAACGGGTTAAGGATATATAATCATCACTAGCAATTATATCCAACCAGATAGTAAACATAAATTCTGCAGCGTTAGAAGTAATAATACTATAAATAAATCATGAGACTGAAAAAAATAATTTTTCGGAATAAAACTGAAAATCTTGCTGATTATAATGAGTCAGAAATGAGCGAAATGAAAGAATTCTATTTGGTTCTCCTTAAAATACAAAAGAAAAGGCCTGAATTTAATGTAAATCTTGTAATGAAGGAAGTGTATTCGGAATCAGTCTTCAGAAAATTTGTATTCTACTTTTACAATCACTGATACTTAATCTTTTTTTAATGATAAAAAAATAGTGATTTTGATTTCCTAAGAAATCCTATTTTAATTTTTCCATTTTTTTTGATGTCGTACTGAGTAAGTGACTGAAGGAGTATAGTTTTATGAAATAAATACTTTTGCTGTATTGACAAAATCCAAAAATTAAAATGAATTTTTGTGCACTCTAACTTATGTAACGCTAAAGTAATTTTAAGATTGTACTGACAAAAACCAAAAACAGTTGTTTGTTTAAAAATAGACTTCCAAGTCTTAGTTACTATTACTTTAATTTACGCACAACTATCGCATGTTGACTTTCTGGAAAAGAAAATTTAGCATACATGATTTAGATTTTTATTTTTTTTTTTACCATACTTAATTATCATTTTCAATTTTCAACTCTTTTAATTACTGAATGGCTAACCTACTAAGCTAAAAAGCATTTTAATTAATTATCATTCATTTATAAGAAAAAACTTTACTTTATTTTTTGCATTACTATTATGTTGCTTTTACATAGAAGGGAATGCGCAAACTTTAGCTCCTGGCGATATTGCAATTATAGGTACTAATTATGATGTAGTACCCTACGAAATGACTATTGTAAATCTTGCTCCTATACGAGCAAATACTGTTATCCGAATAACAGATTATGGTTATGATGAAACTACAGGAACCTTTGGAACCACCTCTGTATCAAACACATCGGAAGGCTCTATTACTTGGACAACCACAGCATTGGCTGCTGGTACAGTGACTAAATTAACAATCTCTGGAGGGGCTACTCCTCTTGTTACCGGCCTACCAGGGACTGTTGCTGTAACAGGATGTTCAAATGCAAATGCCACAAATTGTCCAGTACCTGCAGGAGGAGATAACTGGTTTATTTTTCAAGGAAATTCCCCAACATCTATAAATAATTTTATTTTTGCATGGACAAATACGTTTAGCGCAACTTTTAATGCTATAAATCAACCTGCAGGACAATTTAATGTACCTGGATCAGGGGCTCCTAACAATAACAACTCGTATTTACCTCCTTCTCTTACTCTTGGTTTAACAGCTATTGCACTTAACAGAGACCCATCTAATGGAGGGTATCATGGTGACAATAACGTTTATACAGGAATTTCCAGTGGTACTAAAGTGCAAATAATCAGTGGAATAGGTAATGTGTCTAATTGGACAACAAGCGAAACCACAGCTTTTAACATAACACCTGGTGCAATAGGAAGTTCTTTCCCTGGAACAAACCCTATATTTAGTATTTCTGTTCCAAATAATGCCCCCACTGACATTACCCTCTCGGCTTCATCCATAAACGAAAACGTGGCAGCCAATTCAACCATTGGAACATTATCTTCTACCGATGTAGATAGTAGTTCGTTTACGTATACTTTAGTATGATTTTGAAACCAAATCTTCTTATACTGTTCGCATTCGAACTACGGATCAAGGCAGTTTGACCTATGAAGAAGCCTTCACGATAACGATAAATAATGTTAATGAAGGTGTTTTGCTTAGTAGTTCACCTACATTGACATTTAGTAGCAACTCTATAGCCATAACTGGCGATAACATAGCCAGTGATGGAGAAGGAGGATCACAAGCTATTTCTGATATTGATATTCAAATCTTTAATATTTCTGATATTAATGGAACATTTGCAACTCCCATATCTTGGAAGAATAGCACTTTTATGGGTAGTTCAAATACGACTTATTCGGGACTAACTAATGAAAATAATGCAGGTTCTAAAGGAATGGCAATTAAATCTGCTGATGGTAGTGAATTTAAACTTAATCAATTTGAATATTATAATTGGGGAGATACATCTACTTTTACAAACACAATCAAAGGATATAGAAATGGTACCGAAGTAGCATCTACTACCTTTGTTGGTTATGATTCTAGTTGGAATTCTCAAACAGTAATTTTAAATTCGGCTTTTGAAAATGTTGATGAAGTACGTTTTTATATAAGCTCTGGGGGATATAAAGGTGATCAATCTGCCACGAACCATAGTATTAACTCAATAAAAGTTGGTTCACCAGTGTCAGGAGGAAATACTGCCCCAACAAACATAACACTTTCGGCTTCATCCATAAACGAAAACGTGGCAGCCAATTCAACCATTGGAACATTATCTTCTACCGATGTAGATAGTAGTTCGTTTACGTATACTTTAGTATTCTTATACTGTTCGCATTCGAACTACGGATCAAGGTGGCTTGACGTATGAAGAAGTATTCACAATAAATATAACCAATGTATGTGAATTGGTAGCTTCTGTTTCATCGCAAACCAACATAGCCTGTTATGGTGGCTCAACTGGTTCCGCTACCATTACAGTGAGTGGAGGAAGTCCTTCTTACACCTATTCCTGGTCACCATCGGGAGGTACCGCAGCCACGGCTATGGGTTTAACGGCAGGGAATTACACTTGTAGTGTAACGGATGCCAACGGATGTACCACTACGCGATTAGTAACCATTACCCAACCGCCAGCCTTAGTAGCTTCTGTTTCATCGCAAACCAACATAGCCTGTTATGGCGGCTCAACTGGTTCCGCTACCATTACAGTAAGTGGAGGAAGTCCTACTTATACCTATGCCTGGTCACCATCAGGAGGCACTGCAGCTACGGCTGCGGGCTTAACGGCAGGGAATTACACTTGCACGGTAACGGATACTAACGGATGTACAGCAACACAAACTGTAACCATTACGCAGCCCCCTTCAATTAGTATTTCTTCTTCTTCCCAAACCAATATTGCTTGTTTTGGAGGATCTAATGGATCTGCTTCTGTAGGTACTCCAACTGGAGGAGCCGGTAGTTATACCTATTCTT
>NCET01000284.1 GCA_002280815.1 Flavobacteriales bacterium 32-34-25
TTTGAAATCGATTGTTTACACCGAATTTAATATCGAAGGAAATCCGCAACATAATTTTATCGATTTAGTTCTCGAATGCAAACCAGAGCAAGTTACTTTGGTTCCTGATGCTATTGGTGCAATAACTTCGTCAGCTGGTTGGGATACTGTAAAAAACCAAGCGTATTTAACGGAGATGATTCAGGAATTTCAACGCAACGGGATTAGAACTTCTATTTTTGTTGATCCTACATTAGAAATGATTGAAGGCGCTAAAAAAACAGGAACGGACAGAATCGAATTGTACACTGAAGCTTTTGCACATCAATACAGCCTAGGAAACGAAAAAGGAATTACTCCTTATATTGAATCAGCTGTTTTGGCAAATGAATTGGGTTTAGGTATTAATGCGGGACACGATTTAAGTTTAGATAACATTCAGTTTTTTAAGCAAAATATTCCAGGATTATTAGAGGTTTCTATTGGTCACGCTTTAATTGCCGAAGCCTTATATCTTGGATTGGAAAACGTAGTTAATATGTATTTGCAAAAATTAAAATAGTATCAATTGATTGAAAATTGAGCAGGGATTTTTTCTGCAATCTAAAATCTGCTCCCGACGCTTCGGGACTAAAATCTAAAATCAAATGCTTTATTCAAAAATAGAAGGAGAAGGAAAACCATTTTTAATTATACACGGATTTCTTGGAATGTCCGACAATTGGAAAACCTTAGGACAGCAATTTGCTGCTGAAGGCTTCCAGGTTCACATGCTTGACATGCGCAATCACGGAAAAAGTTTTCAATCGGAAGCATTTAGTTATGAATTAATGGTTCAGGATGTTTTTGAGTATTGTCAGACTCAGGCTTTAGAATCTATCAATATTTTAGGACATTCGATGGGGGGGAAAATTGCAATGCTTTTTGCAACCCGATATCCAGAAATGGTGGAGAAATTAATTGTTGCCGATATTGGCCCTAAGTTTTATGCACCGCATCATCAAACTATTTTGGCGGGATTGAATGCTGTAGATTTTTCGGTTAAACCAAGTCGAGCTGAGGTTGAAGCAATTTTAGGTCAATACATAACCGATTTTGGAACCAAACAATTTTTGCTAAAAAACCTCTATTGGCAAGAGCCTGGACAATTGGCGTTCCGATTTAATTTGGCTGTTTTTAATGAAAAAATAGAAGAAATAGGAGTGCCTTTACCATCCGAATTGGTTTTTGAAAAACCTACGCTTTTTATTCGTGGTGGAAATTCCAATTATATTTTAGATTCGGATGTTGAAGATATAGCCGTTCATTTTCCATTAATGAAACTAGAAACGATTCCAAATGCTGGACATTGGCTTCATGCCGAAAATCCAGCCTTGTTTTATCAAATGGTTATTTCGTTTTTAAATTAGTTCTTAAAATATGTATAAAACAGCAACTTTCAGGTTGCTGTTTTTTTTATGAGTAAATTTTAAAATTATAATTTTGATAAATGTAATTAAAACACTTATGTTTGTGTTCTTTGAAAACGATATTTATTCTTAGATAAAAAAAATAATTAACCACCAAACCAAAATAAAATGATTGCTACTATTTGTCCTAATTTCTTGAAACGTATTGAACCCATAAGAGTTGTTTTGTGTCTATTAACAATTCTTGTTTTGCAAAGTTGTGGTGCTGTAAAAAATAACCAATCTTCAAAAGAGAAAATGAGTGCTTATTTAATGACTTATTTTAAAGATGACACTCATGGATTGTATTTTGCATTGAGTAATGATGGTTATACGTTTACCGATGTTAATTCTGGAAATCCTGTTGTTGCTGGAGATACTATTGCTGAGCAAAAAGGAATTCGCGATCCTTATATTATGCGTGGCAATGACGGTTATTTTTATTTGGCAATGACCGATTTGCATATTTATGGAAAACAGAAAGGTTACAGAGATACCGAATGGGAACGTCCAGTAGATAAATACGATTGGGGAAATAATAGGGATTTAGTGTTGATGAAATCAAAAGATTTGATTCATTGGTCACATTCAATTTTAGATATAGCTAAATTATATCCAGAGTGGAATGTGGGTTGTGTTTGGGCGCCCGAATTGATTTATGATGAGGTGAAAGGAAAAATCATGATTTATTTCACGATGCGTAAGGGTAAAGGGCGTACTAAATTGTATTATGGATATATGAATAAGGACTTTACAGCATTAGAATCAACACCTGAAATTCTTTTTGAATATCCAGATAGTACAAAACAAATTTTGGATGCTGATATTACAAAACTACCCGACGGAAGATTCTGTATGATGTATGTTGCTCAGGAAAATCCTGGAGGCATTAAAATGGCATTTTCGGATAAAATAAATAGCGGTTATGTGTATCAGCCAGAGCAAATTGATTTCGAAAAAAAATCATGCGAAGCTCCCAATGTATTTAAGCGTATCGGCGAAGACAAATGGGTTTTGATGTACGATATTTTTAGTGTCAATCCACACAATTTTGGTTTTGCAGAAACCACCGATTTTAAAACATTTACCAATCTTGGTCATTTTGATCAGGGCGTTATGAAACGAACTAATTTTTCAGTTCAAAAACACGGTTCGGTGATTCATTTGACTAAAAAAGAAGCGCTTCTTTTGGCTAAACATTGGAATACTAATTTCTCATTTGATACTAAAAAATAAATATGAAGTTGATATTTAAAATAGCATTATGCAGCATTTTGTGTGTGTCCAGTTTAACCGCTCAAAAGAAAGATTTAAAAGGCTATCTTTTTGCTTATTTTGAAGGCAAAGGTCCTGCCGAAAAACAAGAACAATTGCGTTTTGCAGTAAGTGATGATGCAGTAAATTGGAAAGCATTGAATAATAACGAACCTATTATTCCTTCAAAAGATATTTCTAATACTGGCGGGATTAGGGATCCTCATATTCTAAGAGGTGCAGATGGAAACAGTTTTTATATGGTTGCGACTGATATGCATACTAAGAAAAATGGCTGGGATTACAATCCGGGAATTGTTTTGATGCATTCCAAAAATCTTGTGGATTGGAAATCATCAGTAGTTGATTTGGAGAAATTATATCCTAAAAAATTTAAAGATATAAAATGGGTTTGGGCTCCACAGACTTTTTATGATGCTAAAGCAAAAAAGTATCTGGTTTACTTCACGGTTCGCTTTAAATACAATGAAAAGCTTGATTTCTATTGTGCTTATGCGAATAAGGATTTTACAGCTTTTGAACAAGAGCCAAAACTAATGTTTAGTCCAAAAGACGGTGCTATTGATGGTGATATTATTTTTAAAGATGGTACTTATCATTTTTTCTACAAAGGAAATACAAAAGATGAAACTGGAAAGGAAATCAAAAATGGTATCAAACAGGCTACAAGTAAAAAACTACAAGGGCCTTGGAAAGAAAGTTTCGAATATCTAGATGCTTATGCTGATACAAACACAAATGTAGAAGGTTCTTCGGTTTTTAAATTGAATAACAGCGACGAATATATCTTAATGTATGATTTGTATTCTAGCGGAAGATATGAATTTCAACGTTCTAAAGATTTGTATCATTTTACAGCCAAAACCGAATCGTTTACTAAGGATTTTTTTCCAAGACACGGAAGCGTTTTAGGAATTACAACAGAAGAAGCATTAAGATTACAGGAAAAATGGGGCGGTGTTCCTCAAAGTTTATTGACTGCTAAAGATGGAACATTTCGTTTTAAAGCAGAAGGAAATCCAATAATCAAACATAAATTTACGGCTGATCCAGCTGCTTTTGTTGAAAAAGATACCTTGTGGTTGTTTACCGGACATGATTTTGAAGGTGGACAAAAAGGTTATAAACTGAAAGATTGGTTGGTTTTTTCTACAACTGATTTGAAAAATTGGACCGAATATCCAGTGCCATTAAAAATTGAAGATTTTAAATGGGATAAGACCAATGATGCTTACGCAGGACAAACCATTAAAAGAAACGGAAAGTA
>NCET01000285.1 GCA_002280815.1 Flavobacteriales bacterium 32-34-25
TCCAGCCAATGCACCGCACAATCGATTAATGTATTCTACCCAGGTGTGTAACGGATTGAAAACGGCATAATCATGTTTGGTGTATTTTTCCCAATTTGATGCATCAAAAGTAGTTTTTGAGGTAAAACTGCTTTTTGCAACCAATAATGATTCATCTTTTATAATTACTTGTCCTTTATTGTATTCTTTTCCAGCGGTAAAAAGTAATTCTTTTTCCTCTGTTGGCGGAATGTAATATCCAAAACATTTTGGCCAATCAGGGCAACCCATTCCAGAACCAGTTAATCGGACAAATGCGCCCGCAAAAATGACAAGATATACAAGAATTAAAGCTATTTTGGCTGATTTTAAAAAGTGTTTTTTCAAGGGGATATTTATTTTATTTGAAAATTTTCAGGATTTTGTCTGGTGTCCCAGATGTCTAAAACGACAATTTCATTTGGGGTTATTTTATAAAAAACTTCAAAATGACTTACAATTATGAATTTTGTATCTTCTCTAAAAGTAGGTTTTCCGGATTCAGGAAGTTGGATTACAATTTTTAAGTTGGTATTGAAAAGTAAGTTTAGTTTTCTACTATAAACCTTTGATTTATTTCGATTGTTCCAATAGTCAAAAATGCTTTTTCTGGAATTTCGGGCTTCTACAGACCAAATTAATCTTCTAGCCATTCTTGAATTTCTTTTTGAGCTTCTTCATCCGAAATACATTCACCATTTTCATATTGTTGGATGGCAAGATTTATTCTTCGCTGTTCTTCTGTAGAAAAAAATCTTGTTTTTTCATAAGCTAATGTTGGTTCGTTAACTACAGCAATTGGCTCATAAGAATCCATGATTTCTTTAATTCTATTTAAAAGAATCAAATCATTAGTAGCTATAATTTTTGCTATTAGTTCTAGTTTTAATTCGGCTAAATTCATATCCCGTAAATTTTTATAAAATTAATGAATAGTAAGTAGAATTTAAACTTTTTTCAATCCTAATTTCTCGGCTCTTTTCAATACAAAATTGTAGGCAGCTTCGTATTCATTTGGGATTTCGCCCTCCAGAATTGCCTCTTTAACCGCTTCTTTAAGAACGCCAATTTCTCTGGAAGGTTTTAGGTTGAAAATTTCCATAATTTCTTCACCAGAAATAGGAGGTTGGAAATTACGAACACTATCACGTTCCTCAACTTCAACTATTTTCTTGCGTACAATAACAAAATTATTGTGGTATTTTTTGAACTTATTTGGGTTTTTAGTCGTGATGTCGGCTTCACAAAGCGTCATTAAATCTTCTACATCTTCACCAGCGTCAAAAACCAATCTGCGCACTGCCGAATCAGTCACAATATCTTGAGATAAAACAATTGGTCGGGAACTCATCATGACCATTTTTTGAACGAATTTCATCTTTTGATTCAATGGCATGTGCAGGCGTTCGAAAAGTTTTTTGACCATTTTTCCACCTAAAAACTCATGTCCGTGAAAAGTCCAGCCTTGTTTTTTATTGAATTTTTTAGTTGGTGCTTTTCCAATATCGTGCAATAATGCAGCCCATCGCAACCAAACATCATCTGTATTAGGACAAATGTTGTCAACTACTTCTAAAGTGTGATAAAAATTGTTTTTATGAGTGTGCCCTTCAATTTCTTCTACCTGATTTAAAGCCGTTAATTCGGGTAAAATGATGTCTAAAAGACCTGTTTTATAAAGTAATAAGAATCCAATAGACGGTTTTGCAGTCGAAAGGATCTTGTTTAATTCGTCTACAATGCGTTCGCCAGAAATGATTTTGATTCTTTCAGCGTTTTTTGTGATGGATTGAAATGAATTTGCTTCAATTTCGAAATTCAGTTGCGTAGCAAAACGAATTGCTCTGAGCATTCGCAAAGGATCATCAGAAAAGGTAATATCTGGATCTAAAGGTGTTTTTAAAATCTTATTCTCGATGTCAATTAAACCTCCAAAAGGATCTAATAATTCACCAAAATTGTTTTCGCTTAATGATAATGCCAATGCATTGATGGTAAAATCACGACGGTTTTGGTCGTCATCCAATGTCCCATTCTGTACAATAGGATTTCTGCTGTCATGCGTATAAGACTCTTTTCGGGCTCCTACAAATTCGATTTCGGTATCTTCAAAACGCAACATCGCAGTTCCGTAAGTTTTGAAAACTTGAACTTTTGGTTTTTTTGGAAGTAATTCAGAGACTTTTAAAGCTAATTCAATACCGCTGCCAACAGCAACAATATCGATGTCTTTTTTAAAGTCTCTTTTTAAAATTAAATCTCTAACAAAACCGCCAATAACATAGCTTTCAACGTTGAGGGCTTTGGATGCTTGAGAAATAATTTCAAAAATGGGATTATGTAAGGCTGATTTGTAGTTCATATTGAGTTTGCCACGAATTCACGAATTAAAAAATATTTTATATCGGTTTTAATGGCACAAATTTTTTATTGATTTTTATAAAAGAATTCTTTTGTATTCAAGGGACTTGTTGTTAAAATTAGCTAAAATAGCCAGTTTGTTTGACGAAACTTTTAGGTAATTAATACACTGAGCAATATGTTTCGAATCTAGTTTTTCGCATGATTTTAGTTCTAAAATAATTGAATCAAATACTACAAAATCTGCATAAAATTTATGATTCAAAATAATGTCTTTATATTGAACATTATATTCTTTTTCTCTTTCAAAAGGAATGTTAAGTTTTTTAAACTCATATTCTAAAGCATCTTTGTATACTATTTCAGAAAAACCTCCTCCTAAATTATTGTGAACATCAAATAGAATTCCCATAATTTGAAAACTTTCGTTTTTATGAATAATTTGTGCCATTGAAGAGTCATTTAAAAAATAAAATTAGTGAATTCGTGGCTCTTTTCTACTTCCTAATCACTTTTACCTGAGAATCGTTAGTCAGCTTTATAATTGTTGACGGATTCTGGCAAATTTTTTCGCGATGCAAATTTACAACATAGTCCACGCCTTTTATAATTTCGGGACTAATTTCTTTGAAACTTTTTGGAGTGGGTTGTCCTGAAATATTTGCAGAAGTTGATACTAAAGGTTTTTTCATTCGTTCCAATAATTTAAAACAAAAAGGTTCTTTGATCAATCGAATACCTAAAGTTTTATCTGGTGCAACTAGATTAGGAGCTACATTTCTAGGATTGTCCAGAATTAGTGTCGTTGGTTTTTCAGATAAATCCATGATTTGCCAGGCTACTTCAGGGATTTCTTTAAAAACATTGTACAGCATTTTTTCTCCATTCATCAAAACAATCATGCTTTTAGTTTCTTCTCGCTGTTTTAAAGCATAAATTTTAGCTACTGCTTCAGAATTGGTAGCATCACAACCTATTCCCCAAACCGTGTCGGTAGGATAGAGGATGATTCCGCCTTCTTTGATTATTTCGTAAGCTTTGTGGACTTCTGTATTAATTTCTTGCATAAGAATTTTAAATAAAAGCAAAGGTATTCAATACAAGTTGTTTTAAGAAATATGTTTTCTGTTTTCGTGTAAAATAATATTTGTGTTTTGAGTGAAATTTATGCTAATTAGATCTTAATTGTTTCATGTAAGTGAATTTTTAGTTTTTTGTTGTAAGAGGTGCTGTATTCATATTATATTTGCAAACAAATGAATTATAATTATGAAAATATTACATATTTCTGGAGCAAAAGGATGGGGAGGTAACGAACAGCAAATGATGGATTTAATTCCTGAATTAAACAATTTAGGAATTGAAAATATTGTGATGGGAGTTCAGGATTCGTTATTGCAAAAAGAATGTGAAGCTAAAAATATTTATTTTGTTGAAGCTAGAACTAATAAACTCAATAAAATGGTAAATTATTGGTATTTAAAAACTTTGACTAAAAAATTAAATCTCGTGAAGGCCCAGGCTTATCTTTCTCAGGTTATTGGCGCAGCCGAACCTGCGCGACCTGGCCTTAGCCAT
>NCET01000286.1 GCA_002280815.1 Flavobacteriales bacterium 32-34-25
GGTGGTCAATTTGAACTGGAAAGTGGTGGTCAGTTTGCTCCGGAACTGATGGTCAATTTACACTGGAAACTGGTGGTCAATTTGACCGGTTTTTCCACCCTATTATGGAAATTATTCCGTGATGGCATGACCCAACATCGGGGTTTCTTTCTTAACCTTTCGGAATTCAGATCACAGCCCATTATGGTGGGCTGATGCTCGCCGCCCCGCAATTGTTCTTCCTGGGGTCAGAACAATTTCAGGGCGGTCTAAGCGGTACAGTCACTGGCACTAAACTAGCACTAACCTCTAGGTTGCGTCAGTTTATGCAAGTGACTTGACGTTTATTTTTAGTGAGATGAATCCTGAGTAGTCAATCATTCTTACTTTAAAATAGAGTTATGCAAAAATAATATTGCATGAATTTTCAATAAAAATATATGCAATTAAATACTATTTACTAACTTTGTATCATGAATAAGTTACAAGAATTAAAAAAACATTTGAAACGAGGAAAAGTATACCGTAGAGCTGATTTGTCCAAGTGGTCAAAATCCGTTGACCGACATTTGGATGAGTTAGTAAAGGAAGGCACTTTACAAAAGCTCTCTCAAGGCTTATACTATTATCCTGAAGTGACTGTCTTTGGAGAAACACCTCCAGAAGAAGATGTATTGGTGCGCTCTTTTCTCAAAGACAAGCGTTTTCTTGTAACTTCCTTAAATGCTTATAATTCTCTAGGAGTAGGAACCACCCAACTATACAATAGCAAAACCGTTTACAACCACAAGCGCCATGGCGATTTTAATCTCGGCGGCATCATGTTTTCGTTTAGGGTAAAGCCCCATTTTCCAAACAAAGTAACACCTGAGTTTTTATTAGTAGACTTGTTAAACAACCTAGAACAACTGGCTGAAGACCCAAAAGAAGTAGTGTCAAATGTGTATTCTAAAGCAAAAACAATGGATGCTAAAAAACTAAAAAAATCACTTCTGGAATATGGTAGCATAAAAGCAAAAAAAATGTTAGAACCAGTTATTACAGCATAATATGTCTGATTACTTACACAACCATAAAAACTTCCGTGATTTGCTCCGTATTGTAGGAGTAGAATTAAATATTGAACCTGGTCTTGTCGAAAAAGACTATTGGATTATGCATGTTTTGTACGGGCTAAAACAGCAAGGGTTTCAATTCGAACTTAAAGGAGGTACTTCTCTATCCAAAGGATATGGAATTATACACCGTTTTTCCGAAGACATCGACATCCATATCAAACCACCAGCTGAAATGGAAATAAATGAAAATCCAAACAACAATAAACCTCGAAATATTCAAAAAAGAAAAGAGTTTTATGATGGGTTGGCAAATGAAATAAAAATGAATGGAATCATAGCTGCAAAAAGAGATGAAGCATTTGATGACCTAAGACAATATCGTAGTGGTGGGATAAGATTGTATTATGACAGTAAAACCGATGCCATTGAAGGAGTTAAAGAAGGAATTTTACTGGAAGTTGGATTTGACACGGTAACACCAAACAACCCACTAACAATATCGTCTTGGGCATACGAAAAAGCAATACAGCAAAAAGTAGACATAATTGACAATCGTGCTGTAGATATTGCCTGCTATCACATTGGGTACACTTTTGTTGAAAAACTACAGACTATTGCAACTAAATTTAGACAGGAACAAGAAGACAAAGAAGAACGTCAAAATTTAATGCGCCAGTATTATGATGTCTACAGTCTATTAGAAGATGACAAGGTAAAAGCATTCATAGGCACAGAAGAATATCAAAAACACAAAGAAGCCCGTTTTCCTCCCAAAGACTATGAAATACCCATTGCTGGCAATGAAGCTTTTTTACTGAAGAATCCAGAACTTAGGAAGCGATTTATAAAACGTTATAAAAAAACAGCTAAACTGTATTACAAAGGTCAACCTGACTTTAACGAACTACTTGCTAAAATCGGTAAATGGGTTGAAAAATTATAATCATCTAAAATTACCTGTTTTTTGATTGTAATTTTTAATTCGTTCTGTAAGTTTAAAAAATTGCAACTCAGAATTTAGAGAGAAAAGCGAGACCATAAAACGGATATATATATATTTTACATTAACGCATTAGATAAAGAGTACAATTCCTCTTTATCTAAAACTATTCTTTCGATATCTTACCAACTTAGAAACAGTTACATATAAAAATGACGGTGTTCGACTGTCGAACACCTCAATGCATTTTTAATTGAACATTTTGCATTTTAAAAAACCGCATAATTAATATTAAATATAAAAACTCATAATTATATTCAAAAAAAAGAGATGTAAAAACTGCATACAGATCTTCAAAAAAACCTAATAAAAACAAGCCTTAACAAACTATTTTTCTAAACTATCCAAGAACATTAATACAGGAATAAGGTGTTCGATTGTAATCCCGGAGACTCCACAAAAAAGCCTCGTAAGCCAAGTGTTTACGAGGCTTTTTTTATAAGACACAAGCACTATGCTTTATACATTTCTCATTCAAAATAGATTTATCTCTCAAAACTTATTTATATATCCCTTTTTTATTCTGGTTACTTTATTTTAGATTTGATAATCCACATTATTTTTATCTTTAAACTAATTCAACAACGCATTAAATAGAATATACAACTATTAACATGGATTATATTATTATACACGCCAATATCAAAATATTTGATTTATTTTTGACAAACACTACAAATCATTTAAAATAAATGGCAAAAATCAAAAGCGGATTTACTGGAGAACGTGCCATCGTTTTACCTAGCCCTATTGTAGATGAATATAAAAACACCGCCTTAGGGTCTTTGTTACATATTACACACATAGGATTTTATCCTAAGGCAAGCTTCCATTTCCGAAAGAGAACAAAGGAAGAAGCTTCCCAATATATTTTAATGTACTGCGTTGAAGGAGAAGGTTGGTTTGAAATTGATAATCAAATTCAAAAAGTTGCAGCCAATCATGTCTTTATTTTACCAAAGGGGAAAACGCATCGATATGGTAGTGAAAACAAAAAACCATGGACAATTTATTGGATTCATTTCGATGGAGAAAAAGCTGATTTTCTTGCTGAAGGTTTTGACAGAGCTTTATTAGTTTTACCCGAAAAAAATTCCAGAATTGAAGAACGTTTTAAATTATTTGAAGAAATATTTTCTACTCTTAAAAACGGATACAGTAAAAGCAATCTGGACTTTAGTATCATTTCATTGTTTTATTTCCTTGGATCGTTAAAATATTTAAGTGCTTATAGAGCTAATAATGATGATATTCAAGCTCCTCAACAAAGAGATGTTGCAGAAGAAGCCATCCACTATATGCGTGAAAATGTTCGAAAACGAATCACTCTCAAAGAAATTGCTAATTATGTTGGATTTTCTTCTTCGCATTTCTCACTATTATTTCAACGCAAAACAGGATATTCCCCACTTAATTATCTTATCCATTTGAAAATTCAGGAAGCCTGTCACCAACTTGATTTCTCAGATATGAAAATCAACCAAATTAGTATGCTAATTGGTTTTGAGGATCCTTTCTATTTCAGTCGAATTTTCACCAAGACCATGGGGATTTCTCCAAGTGAGTATCGAAAAAAGAAAAAAGGATAATTTATTTACCATATATGTATCATCAAAAGCAAATATGTCCTGTATTGATAGATAATGACAACTGATGATTATACAAAATTTGCAGGGATGTTTATTTTTGCAAGTCACAATAAATTCGAATATCTATTAAATCCAAAAACAAATAAAAATGAAAATTATTAAAAAAGATTCCTTTAATATAACTGTGTTATTGTTGGCTTGCATTATAGGCGTTTCTGCCTCAAGCCATGCACAGACAAATAATATCAAGAATGATGTTTTTTGGGATACCAAAGACGGACAACCTATCAAAAGTCAAGGTGGTGGTAT
>NCET01000287.1 GCA_002280815.1 Flavobacteriales bacterium 32-34-25
TAAGCGTTTGACTTCCATCCAAAAAATTAGCCAAAGCTTCAGGAGCAGCGTTAGTTTCTAAAGCCAAAACAAAACTTTGAATTCCGATGCTTTCCAAATATGTCAATTTTTCTACTGATGTGGTAGAACCTTTTACCAAAAAACCTTCTTTTAATAAAGATTTCGCCAAAGGAAGTCCCAGCCATCCGCAACCTAGAATGCTTATTTGTTTCATTTTTTCTCCTGAATTATTTTCTCTGCAAATTTCTTATAATTATTCGAGTTTTAGGGTTACAGGCTGTTCTTTTTTTAAGACACAGAATTTAGGAGAAACTCAACATAAGACATAAAAAAAAACCACTCCTTTGGTTTTTAGAGTGGTTTTGGTAATGAGTAATGTATTATTTATTTTTTTGTTAGTGTGAGTTTCATTTCGTCGTTGTCTAATGTTATTTGATCGTCTGTAATAGTGCTTTCAAAAGGAAATGGAGTACCCGTTTCGTCTTTAATTACCAAATTTTTCCCTTGCTTTGTTAAGGCATAGGTACCATCATTTATATCGGTTTCTATGTGTCCTGTAACATGTCCGTCTTTGGTAAAAGTTAAATTTCCATTAGCTAAAATATCATTTTTCACAGAATCTACATGAGGTGTTTTTGCTTGTACATCAGTAATTTTCCAAGAATCAACTAAGTCATTTCGCTTATTATTACAGGAGATTGTTAATACTGCTGATAATAAAATTCCAAAGATAAATAGTTTAGATTTTTTCATGATTTTTCAAATTAATAGGTTAGATATGTACAAGTTACGAAAAATTTATATTCAAAACACTTGAAATTAATTATTTATACTACAAAATTATTATTTAAAAAAAAGGAGCTGTATTCGTCAATCTATACTGTCCAAAAAATTATAATTCAAAAGGAATAAACATTTTAAACATAAAAAAACGTTCCAAGGAAACTAATGAAATAAGAAAATTGTTTTATATAAAAATTGGTATATTTAAAAAAATTTATCAGGCTATAACTAAAACAACCAAAGCAGATGGAAATACACAACAGCTTTAACCCAGCTACATTTATTGCAAAACATTTAAAATTAGGATCTATTTTTTACAGTTTACTGCTGCTATTGTTTGTATCAAACAGCCTTTTTGCCCACGGATTATCCAACGAAAAGCCGCTTCGTGTGTTGTTGATTACGGGCGGATGTTGCCATAATTATGCGTTTCAAGCTCAAGTACTAAAAGACGCTTTAGCAAAGTATAAAAAAGCCGATTGGACTGTTATAAATGAGGGAGGAAAAGGTACTCAGGCTGTCCTTCCTTTCTTTGATGACAAAAATTGGGCAAAAGGATACGATGTGGTAATACATAACGAATGTTTTGCCGATACTCAGGATCCAGAGTATATAAAAAAGATTACTCAAGCACATTTTACAGGAGTTCCGGCAGTGGTTATTCATTGCGCTATTCACACCTATCGTTCGGCAAAAACGGATGATTGGCGAGAATTTCTAGGTGTAACCAGTTATAAGCATGATCATCAGAGTTTGTATCCGGTAAAAAAAGCAAAGGGCAAACACCCCATCATGAACAAATTTCCAGATAATTGGATTAGTCCTAAAGATGAATTATACGTTATTGAAAAAACAGGATCGAATACAAAGATTTTGGCTACTTCCGTAAGTGAGGTTAACGGTAAAACATACCCTGTAATCTGGACTAATCAATACGGAAAAGCCCGTGTGTTTGGTACAACTTTCGGTCATTCTGACGATACGTTTAAAGATGTTGTATTTACTGATTTGTTGGTTAGAGGTATTTTATGGGCGGCAAGAAAATAGTAAAGACAATCTATCATTTTAAACATAAAAAAACCACGCAAATTGCGTGGTTTTTTTATAAGTATTTCTGAGAAATATTAGAATTTATATCCTACAGAAGCTTGAATTCCAAAACGATTGTTTCCTTCAGCACCGTTTTGTAAGTTTAAGAAATTATAAACATATCTAGCCTGAACAAAAGCCCCAGAGCTAAAATCATAAGCTAACCCAGAAGTTCCTGCAATGTTGTATTTTCTAAAATTAGCCTCAACTTCAGTTAATTTAGTATCTACAATTACACTAGCTTGAGGTCCTAATTCTAAAGACAAGCCCTTTACTAAATAAAATTTAGCCAAAACAGGCACAGCAATTTCGTTAATTTCAATTTCCATACCGCTTGTGTTTCCATTTCCATCAAACTTGTAGCTTGAGTGAGAATACAATGCCTCTGCTTGAAATGAGAATTTCTCACACATCTTAAATTCGGCAACTAAACCTGCGTGGTATCCTACTTCTGGACGTAAATCATAAACTGATCCAGCACCTGTAGCTAACCAATCATAATTAGCACCAGCTTTAACACCTAATTTTACTACATCTTTTGTTTCTTGAGCATTTGTAAATGCAAATGCAAAAACGGCTACTACCGATAAAATAACTTTTTTCATGCTTAATTTTGTTTTTTTTGACTGTGCAAATTTACGCAAAAAACATTCAAAAATTCCAGTGTTTACAGGTGTTCAAGGGGTTTTGTTGTAGCTATCTAAGACACAACCTCTTATGGTGTGAAAATGGGAAATAATTAACAAAGCAAGTCGAGGTAATGAAAGTTTTGTTGTTTTTTAAAGTTAGTCTAAGAGCAAAGTATTTATTAAACTTTAAGTTAAGATTTTCAATCGAATAGAAAAAGTTATTATTTTAGCCCGCTGTCTAAATACTTTAAAGATCCATGAAGACTAGAAAACAAAAAATAGTTTTATTTGCGAAAATAATAATTGCCTTTCTTGCAATTGCTATCATTGGAATTTTTAGTTTTAGAGAAGCACTTTTACAGCAAATTATTGCCAAAACAACGACCAAAATGAAAGTGGACTACAACAGTCAGTTTTTGGTCAAAAAAGCGAGTTTCGAAGGGCTTTCAGGCATTACCCTTACTGATGTTACTTTGGTACCTAAAAATGCAGATACACTTTTCAATATTCAAAAAATTAGGACTAGTGTTAATATCTGGCGGTTGTTTGTAGGTGATATACAATTAGGAACATTAGAAATCAAAAATGGCTTTGTCCAGCTAACTAAAAAAGGAAAAGTAAAGAATTTTGCCGCTTTTTTAAAAAGAAACAAAGACGAGGAAAACACAACCAATAAACGTGATTACGCTGCTTTTGCCTACCGAATTATCTCCAGAGTATTGAATTTAATTCCGACCGATATGGACGTGGAAAACCTAAAGTTCAAACTCGACGACAACGGAAAAAAAGCCACAATCGATATAAAAAAATTAGTATTATTAAACAAAGAACTCGAAACTTCGATTCATGTTAAAACCAATACTTTTGCCCAACGCTGGAAAATAAAAGGTTTTGCCGATCCTCGAAATAAAAAAGCCGATATTCGATTTTTTAACATCGATACTGGAGCCATTAAAGTTCCCTATTTTGACGAACGCTATAATCTTATTGCTAGTTTTGACTCTATTCGATTGAATGTTGAAAACATTGATAAAAGTCTTGGCGAATTGCATATTGATGGTTTTACATCGATAGCCAATTTAAAAATCAATCATGCTAAAGTTGCCCGAAAAGATGTGTTGATTAAAAACGCCCGTTTTGATTATCGCTTGCTTTTAGGTTCTGATTTTGTTTCGGTTGATAGCAGTTCGACGGTACAATTCAACAAAGTGAAATTCCATCCGTATTTGGCTTACGAAACCGAAGAAGATACTATTTACAAACTCAAAGTCAATATCCCAAAAATGAAAGCGCAGGATTTTATTTCCTCGCTTCCTGATGGTTTGTTTACCAATTTTCAAGGCATGGAAGCCGAAGGAACTTTCGATTATAATTTGAATTTTGAATACAATAAGAACAGACCAAAAGACTTGGTTTTTGATAGTAATCTAATGGCGCGGCAAACCTGAACAAACTCAATAGCGAATTTATCTATCGCGCTATCATAAATAATGTTTTGCAACGACCAGTTCTTGTTGGAACAGCCAATTTAAATTACACACCGCTGGATCAAATTTCGCCTTATTTGCAAAAATGCGTCTTGACTACCGAAGATCCTTCGTTCTTTTCGCATCGTGGTTTTATCAATGAAGCTTTCAAGCAATCTATTATTAAAAATATTAAAACCAAGAAATTTGCTCGTGGTGCTAGTACCATTAGCATGCAATTAATCAAAAACGTTTTTCTAACCAGAGAAAAAACTTTATCCCGAAAACTAGAAGAAATTCTATTGGTATACATTTTAGAAAACAACCGAATTGCAAGTAAAGAACGCATGTTGGAAGTCTATTTTAATATTATCGAATGGGGGCCAAATGTGTATGGAATTGGCGAAGCGAGTCAGTATTATTTTCAGAAAACTCCAGCCGAATTGACTTTTAACGAATGCTTGTACTTAGCTCGAATTATTCCAAGTCCGAAAAAATTCATGTATCAATTTAACGACGAAGGAAATCTAAGAGAATCGGCAGCACAGCAAGTTTCTTTTTTAACCAATTTAATGATTCGAAGAGGATTATTAACCATAGATGATACTATTTTCAAAAGTCAGCCTACTGTTTTAACTGGGCCAGCAAAATCGTTACTTCGTATAAAAGTAAAAGATACTACCGTAGTTGATACTTTATCAGTAAAAGAGGAGTTTGAGTTTTAAAAAATTTAACCACTAAGTTCACAAAGGTTTTACGCGAAATCCACAAAAAATAGAATTAATGAATTATACTTTTACACCTCTGATTTTTATAATTGGTATTTCTTATTTCTTATCAAGTTTAATCCAATATTCTTTCCCTCCAAAAATAGAAGGAAAGAGAGGGTATCGAACGAAAAACTCTTTAAAATCTCAAGAACACTGGGTTTTTTCACAAAAATACTCAACAAATTTGACAATGATTTCTGCATTTTGTTTAATCATAATTTCATTCGTTGTTTCATCATTTCATTTTTCAGACAATGTTGATTTAATTATATCCCTTGTTCTGTTTGTTTTATTTTTTGTTTTTATTAGACTAAAAACTGAAAAAGCAATTAAAGATAGATTTGATTACTGAAATCTATCTGGATTTTTTTAGAGAAAACATTGATGAATTTAGCCTCTAAATATTTAACCGCTAAGTTCGCAAAGGTTTAACGGAAAGAGAATAAAGAAAATAACCCACGAACTATACAGATACAACGGATTTTAAATTGATAGCATTCTAATTTTTAGTGTTCAGTTTTCCTAAAATAATAAAACTGAATACTAAAAACTGTATACTGATTACTCTTTTAATTAAGGTGCAGGATCAGGAATTGCAGCATGAACCGCATTAATTTCTTTGATGATTTCATCGGATAAAACCACATCTATAGAAGCAATATTTTCTTTTAATTGGTCTAAAGTGGTTGCTCCAATAATATTACTAGTTACAAAAGTTTGTTGGTTTACAAAAGCCAAAGCCATTTGAGCTGGTGATAAACCATGCTTTTTAGCAATTGCAACATATTGCGTTGTTGCTTCCGTACTTTGTGCGCTGTTGTATCTGGAAAATTGTGGGAACAATTTAATTCTGGCATTTGGATGACTTTCGCCAGTTAGAAATTTACCTGAAAGTACTCCAAAAGCCATTGGCGAATAAGCAAACAAACCCACATTT
>NCET01000288.1 GCA_002280815.1 Flavobacteriales bacterium 32-34-25
CAGAATTCAGATGCGCTTGAAGTGTATTTCCCGAATGAAAAACCAGAAGCTTCTTATGCTAATGCTTTGGAAATAATATAAATTGAAAAAAATGAAGCAGATAACAATTCTATTTGTCTTACTTATTCCAGCGTTTTGTATTGGACAAGTGGTTAAGGGCTATAAAAAACAGAACGATAAAGTAGTTATAACTCTCGATAAAGGAGAACTGCATTTAAGTCCTTTGACCGAAAATACTGTAAGAGTTCAGTATGGTTTGGAAATGAAAAGTCAAATTCCTGAATTAGTTTTTACTTCAAAAGTTAAGCTGCCTGATTTTAAGGTTTCTGAATCGAACTCAAAACTTGAAATTACTACATCAAGAATGACTGTGATAGTAGATAGAAAGAGTGGAGCATTGTCTTATCGTAATTCACAAGGCAAGGTGTTTTTAAGCGAAAAACCAGAAGGTCGTATTTTTAAACCAAGTTCAGTACAAGGAGAATCCTGTCATATTGTGGAACAGGGTTTTAATTCTTCACCCGGTGAATATCTTTTTGGCACAGGTCAGTTTCAGGATGGACATTTGAATATTAAAGGATTGCCCAGAAGATTAACTCAGGTAAATACCCAAATTGCTATTCCGTTTATTATGTCAAGCTACTGATTTTAACCCCGCTGATTCTATTGTAAATTTAAAGCCAGCAGGTACAAGTGGAGAAGCGATTACTGTTGATGTCACTACTACCAACGGAAATAAAAAGGAAACTCGCCAAGACGGTGTCTTTACAGGGGATTTTACGGTTAATGATACTGGCGAATATGCTGTCCTACTAGATGTTGGTCAAAAAATGGCGAGAAAATGGCAATTGACAATCGATGGCAAAGAGATTATTAATTTTAAAAACCATTGGCTTCCGCCCACAACAAGCACATTGATTAAACTAACAGCAGGTAAACACGAAATGGTCGTTACAGGAGAAAAAAACGATCTTCCTGTAGTATATTATCGCAAAGTTACCTATGAAACAGTGTTTAGATCTCCTGTTGCTAATAAATTGGATTATGTTGTTTTTGCTGGAAATTCAGATGCCGTTATTTCAAGCTATCGCAATCTCACAGGTCAGGCTCCGCTAATGCCGATATGGTCATTGGGTTATATTCATTGCCGTGAGCGCTTTAAAACTCAAGATGAACTACTTGAGAATGCCAGAGCATTCAGATATAAAAAATTACCAATGGATTTAATTGTTCAGGATTGGCAATATTGGGGAAAATACGGTTGGAATTCGATGAAATTCGATGAAGAATTGTTTCCAGATCCTTCTAAAATGGTAAAAGAATTACATCAAATGAATATGCGATTGATGCTTTCTGTTTGGTCTAAAATTGATAAAGAAAGTGTGCTTGGTAAAGAATTTGGAAACAAAAAATACTATATCCCAAGTACCGAATGGGTTGATTTTTTTAATCCTGATGCAGCCCATTTTTATTGGAAGAATTTTAGCGAAAAGCTATTAAAGCCTTATGAAATTGATGCTTGGTGGCAGGATGCAACTGAACCAGAAAATGATGATTTAGTAGGCAGAAGAATCAATAACGGAACCATGCCTGGAGAACAAATGCGAAATGTTTATCCGATGTATGTAACCAAAACAGTATATGAAGGTTCGCGCAAGGATGCTCCCGACAAAAGAGTTTTTGTTCTTACCAGAAGTGGGTTTTCAGGTCAACAACGTTACGCAGCAGCAGTTTGGACAGGGGATGTAGGCAATGACTGGGAAACCTTGCGACGACAACTCAGTTTTTTAAGATGGTTTCAGTTGGCTACATTTTCTCCTTTGCAAAGGGTACACGGATATAAAACCGATACTGAATTCTGGAGATTCGGAGAAAAAGTAGAAGCTGAATCTTTAAAATACTTAAACTTTCGTTATCGTCTGATGCCCTATATTTATTCGCAAGCAGCAGACATAACTTTTAAAAACGGAACCTTGATGCGTCCACTGATAATGGATTTTCCTAATGACACAAAAGCATTGGAACAAAAATATGAGTATATGTTTGGCTCAGCTTTTCTTGTTGCTCCCGTTGTCTCAGAAGGGGTGGAGAACTGGGATGTTTATTTGCCCGAAAATCAATCAGGATGGTTTAACTTTTGGACAGGAAAACAGTATAAAGGTGGACAAACAGTACAAACAGCTGCATCTCTTTCGACCATTCCTCTATATGTGAAATCGGGTTCAATTATTCCAATCGGTGAAAAAATGCAGTACACTAATGAAAAACCTGCTGAAAATCTTGAGATTAGAATTTATACAGGAGCCAATGGAAAGTTTGAACTTTATGAAGATGAAGGAACAAATTACAACTATGAAAAAGGCGCTTTTTCAATGATACCTTTTGAATGGAATGAAGAAAAACAAACGCTGACAATTGGAAAACGAAAAGGCAAAAGTTTTAATGGATTAATTGAAAACCGTGTGTTCAATATCGTTTGGGTTGACGAATTAAACGGTATTGGTCTTGAAAACGGAAAAACAAATGTTTCGGTAAAATACAATGGGAGTAGTATTACTATTCGAAGAAAATAAAAAACTAACAACAAAGAAATAAAGTTGTTTATGAAGAATTTAATAGAGATTAATCCAACCTTAAAAACGTAATTTATGAGTTCTAAAAAAATATGTTACGCCTGTGATTTAGTGGATAATCCAGAGTTAATAGAACAGTACAAAAGTTATCATTCTAAAGAAAATGCCTGGCCTGAAATCACCAAGAGCATCAGGGATTCCGGAATTGTAGACATGGAAATTTATATCCTAGCCAACCGATTGTTTATGATAATGGAAGTGGATGAAAGTTATACTCCAGAACGTAAACAGATGATGGATGCCGCCAATCCAAAAGTTCAGGAGTGGGAGAAATTGATGTGGAAATTCCAACAAGCGCCTCCGGGAGCAAAAGAAGGCGAAAAATGGCTGCCTATGGAACAGATATTTCGGCTAAACCATGATTAGATTTTGTGTAAAACAAATATTTGACTCCAATATTAACAAACATCCAGCCTGAATTAGACCAAGCTGATCCTCATTTCATAATACATTTGAAAGTAGTATTACTGTCCATTTAAGACTCGAAACTTTATAATCTAAAATTTTAGACTTATCCATTTTCTGCTATCTTTGCTTTATGCAATTTTCTGAAATTTTAGGGCAGGAACACATTAAAAACCATTTGAGCAGAAGTGCTGATTTGGGACGAATTCCGCACGCACAATTATTTGTTGGACCTGAGGGAAGCGGAACTTTAGCCATGGCCATTGCTTATGCACAATACATTTTGTGTGGCAATCAAAACGGAGAAAATAACGGAGAAAATCAGGCTTGTAACATAAAATTCCAAAAACTGTCTCATCCCGATTTGCATTTTGCTTATCCTACCGTTACTACCGATGAAGTAAAGAAAAACCCCAAAAGCATTGACTTTATTGCCGATTGGAGAGAATTTGTGCTTCAAAATCCCTACGGAGGGTTGTTTGATTGGTATGCCGTTTTAGGGGTGCAAAACAAACAGGGAGAAATCAGGGTTGATGACGCTCAGGAAATCCTGAAATCACTTTCATTAAAAGCTTATGAAGGTGGTTACAAAATTATGATTGTCTGGATGGCGGATAAATTGAATATTGCTGCTTCCAATAAATTATTGAAACTGCTTGAAGAACCGCCGGAGAAAACCATCTTTATTCTGATTTCTGAAAACGAAGAAGATATTATCCAGACCATTCGTTCCCGTTGTCAGATATTACATTTCAACGGATTAAGCGAAAAGGTTATTGCGGATGCTTTGGTTTCCCGTGAGCAAATTGATTTAAAATTGGCTGCAAAATTAGCCCATCAGGCTCAGGGAAATTATAATACTGCTTTGCATTTGTTAAGAGATAAAGACGAAGAACATCCTTTTGAACAGTGGTTCGTAACCTGGGTTCGTGCTGCTTTTAAGGCAAAAAAAGATGCGGCTGCCATTCAGGATTTGATTCTCTGGAGTGAAAAAATTGCGACTTTGGGAAGAGAAGCCCAAAAGAAGTTTTTGCAGTTTTGCATGGAAATGTTTCGTCAGGCATTGTTGATTAATTATGAAACACCAAGTTTAGTTTATTTCGAACCAAAAGTCGATAAATTCAAATTAGAAAATTTTGCTCCGTTTGTAAATGGTAATAATATTCAGGATATCTTTAAAGAACTTTCGGATGCCATGTATCATATAGAACGCAACGGAAATGCAAAAATAATTTTAACCGATTTATCAATCAAATTAACCCGTCTTATCCATAAAAAATAATACCTATGAACAATGTAGCTTCTATTTTAATTTTAGTATTTTTTGGGATTACTTATTTGCAATCCAGTTATGAAAAACTGTTTTATTGGGAAGACAATGTAAATTGGTTAAAAGAACATTTTGCTAAAACGAGATTGAAAAATCATGTAAAATTAGCCTTAGCTAATCTGGTTGTAATGGAATTGATTTCGACCGTTTTGTGCTTTGTAGGTTGTATCGAATTAATGGTCAGTAATGGCAGGTTGTTTGGGTTTTACGGAGCCGTATTTTCGGCAATTACTTTGCTGATGATGCTTTTCGGTCAACGATTAGCCAAGGATTATGATGGTGCCAGAACCATTGTTATCTATTTTATTCCTGCTGTAATGGCGGTGTATTGGTTGAACTAGAAAAAGTACAATTTCAATAGCAAAAAGAAACAAGAACAAATTTTGCGACTTTGTGCCTTCGTGGCAAAAACACACACACTATGACACCAAAACACCCATCTGAATCCTTAACGATATTAACCGATATGGTTTTGCCAAGTGAAACTAATGCGTTGCACAATCTTTTTGGAGGCGAATTATTAGCCCGAATGGATCGTGCTGCGAGTATTTCGGCAGGAAGGCATTCGAGACAAGTTTCAGTAACAGCATCGGTAAATCATGTGGCTTTCAATAAGTCAATTGCTTTAGGAAGCGTTGTTATTATTGAGGCAAAAGTGTCCCGAGCTTTCAAAACCTCAATGGAAATCTATATTGATGTCTGGGTAGAAGATCGTGAATCTGGCGAAAGAACAAAAGCCAATGAAGCTATTTATACTTTTGTAGCAGTGGATTCAACAGGAAAACCAGTTGAGGTTCCTCAAATAATTCCCGAAACGAAACTTGAAATTCACAGGTATGATGATGCTTTAAGACGCAAACAGCTGAGTTTAGTATTAGCAGGAAAAATGAAACCCGAAGAAGCTACAGAGTTGAAAGCGTTATTTCTGTAAACTTTGTTTTTTGATGGTAAAATATTTTTAAACGAAAAATTTGCATCAAAAAAAGAAGTATTTTTACAAACACAAAAAAAAGATATGTAATAGAAATTAGAAGGAGCAAATGCTTCTGATTAGTTTCTAATCACTATAGAAACAATATTAATTTAATGAAAGAAAAGCTAAAAGAGAAGATGAGTACAGAGAAAGAAGCCAAATTAAAAGCGTTACAACTTACCCTTGATAAACTGGATAAAACCTACGGAAAAGGGACAGTTATGAAAATGGGAGATAAGGCCATTGTAGAAGTAGAAACTATTTCTTCAGGTTCTTTAGGTGTTGATTTAGCATTAGGAGTAGGGGAGGAATTGCTGCTTTTATTGATGCAGAGCACGCATTTGATAGAAATTATGCTGAGAAATTAGGTGTAGATATTGAAAACTTGATTATTTCACAACCGGATAATGGAGAACAGGCATTAGAAATTGCTGAAAACTTGATTCGTTCAGGAGCAATTGATATTGTGGTAATTGACTCGGTTGCTGCTTTGACTCCAAAAAGTGAGATTGAAGGCGAAATGGGAGATTCTAAAATGGGTCTTCACGCACGTTTGATGTCGCAAGCGTTGAGAAAATTAACAGGGACAATTAGCAAAACCAATTGTACGGTTTTCTTCATCAACCAGTTGAGAGAGAAAATTGGAGTAATGTTTGGAAATCCAGAAACTACAACAGGAGGAAATGCCTTGAAGTTTTATGCTTCGGTACGTTTAGATATTCGTCGTTCTACTCAAATTAAAGACGGTGAGAATGTTATTGGAAACAGAACAAAAGTTAAAATCGTTAAAAACAAAGTGGCTCCACCATTTAAAGTAGCTGAGTTTGATATTATGTATGGTGAAGGAGTTTCTAAAACAGGAGAAATCCTGGATTTAGCAGTAGAATTCGAAATTGTAAAAAAATCAGGATCATGGTTTAGTTATGGTGAAACCAAATTAGGACAAGGACGTGACGCTGTAAAATCTTTGATTAAAGACAATCCGGAATTAGCAGACGAATTAGAAGAAAAAATCAAAGCGAGAATTAAAGAATTAGCTGAAAACTAATTGGTTTAATCTTTCAAATACTAAAAATGCTCGGCAATTGTCGGGCATTTTTTTTATAAAAAATTTGAGTCTGATGTTTTTTATAAGCAACCTTTTTATTTTACAGCCATCTTGTAAGTAATTATTAACTTATAAAAATTTATAAAATGAAAAATTTAAAATTGAAAGTAGTTGCATTAGTATTATTCGTATCAGCAGGATTTGTTTCCTGTGATAATGATGATGCCTCATCAGTGGAAACTAAAACTGCGTTTGTGTCTGTTGTAACTGGAGCAACTACTGCAACTGTAAATCAAGAAATCACGCTTGAAGTGACCTATGCAGTAGAAAACAATTGTGGCGTTTTCAATAAGTTTATCGAAACTACAGCTGGAAACACAAAAACAATTGAAGTACAAACTAAATATGAAGGAAGTAATTGTGGTACAACAGCAGCTACTAAAAAAACTTCATACAAGTTTAAAGCTACTGCGGCAGGAACTTATATCCTGAAGTTCAAAAAAACAGCAACAGAGTTTGTGACTCAAACAATAGTTGTGAGTTCGGGAGTTTGTGACTCAAACAATAGTTGTGAGTTCGGCTTCATAATTTGATAAAAGAGGTTGTTTCATTAAAAAGTGTGAGACAACCTCTTTTCTTTTTTTAGATTGTAATTTCAAAATAATCAATACTCAAAGATTATATTTCGTTTGTTTTTTATCCTTTTTTGCCTCAAATGAGTTTAGATACAATTTTTTTAAAAAAAATACGTTTTTATAAGCAACCTTTTTCATTTGTCGCTGTCTTTATAAAAGAATCAACGATAGATTATTAATTTATAAAATCAAAAAAAATGAAAAAAATAGCCCTATTTTTAGTCTTGATGACCACATTGTTAAGTTGTAGTGTAGATGAGCCAGATACTTATACAGAACATTTTTTACCTGTAGAAACTTATACGATACCAAGTGATATGAGATTAAATCAATCTTATACAATAACGTTAACGTACCAAAAACCAACTGCATGTTATGATTTTAATGATATTTATTTTGGTAAGGAAGGGCTTACTAGAACAATTGCAGTTTTTGCGTATACTAAGGATGGACAAGAGTGTTCAGATGCTTTGCCTCCTGTAAGTTCAGTTTCTTTTGTTTTTAATCCAATTACAACCGGAACCTATAATTTTAAATTTTTTAAAGGTACGGATAAGGATGTGGATGATACTGATGATGATGGAAATGTAGATGAACTTATAAATGTCTTTGAAGAAGTGCCAGTTGTTGTAACTGAATAAGTTATTTTTACTGAAATATTAAAAAATCACCTGTTTTGGCAGGTGATTTTTTTGTTTTAAGCGGTTTCCATGTTTTTCTCAGCTTCAAAGGTTATTAGTTGAGTGAAAATAGTATTTCTTATTTCTTCTCGAATTTCTTTTCGATTCGTTTCATCTTTACCAAAGGTTTTCACTTGTTTGTGAATTTTAACACGCATAATTCCTGGGCTTCCAGCAAAAAAAGTATAAGGAAAACGTTCTTTGTTGTCTCCAAAACTAATAGGTAAAATAGGGATTTGGTGTTGTATAGCTAATTTAAAAGCACCTTCTTTAAAATGATCTAAAATCACCGATTCGTCGTTAGGAACACCTCCTTCGGGGAAGATACAAACACTCAATCCGCGTTGGATTCTTTTTTGTGCCTTTGTAAAAACAGCCATTCGGCTTTTTGAATTTTTTCGATCTACTAAAATGCAGGTTCTTTTGTAGAAAAATCCAAAAACAGGAATTTTAGCCA